>MEIF01000100.1 GCA_001750645.1 Gammaproteobacteria bacterium AqS3 | reverse complement strand
ACGAAGGCCGCAGCAAAACCTTTTCTGTCCAGCTGAAGCCGACCCCGGGCCATCCCAGGACAGTCACGCTGACATCAAACAACCCAGATATCACGATTGATGCGGATCCCGACCAAGAGGGCGAACAGTCCACGCTGACATTCACCCAGGACAAGCTCGGCAAGCCCCTGTCCGTCAAGCTGACAGCAAAGCATGATGACGACAGTAAACATGAAAAGGTGGCGATCACATTCACCGGCGATGGCATAAAGACCTACGAAAGTGCGGCAATAGCGGTTATCGACGACGATGTCGGGCTTAATCTTTCAAGGGCGGATGAGAGAGCGCTGAAGGTGGGGGAGAGGAGTTCGGGCATCTTTGTGCTGCGGCTGAAAACCGATCACATTGGCAGTCGGACGCCAGCCCTGGCTGCCCCCGACTGCAAAGATGTCGCAGCTGACTCGTCCCCGCTGGATTTCACCGGCGGCGATCGCGGCAGCGGTGATTGGAGCGGTCGGCGGGAGATGGCGGCAGTCATTGATGGTCAGTGCGGCGGCTTGGCCGGGCGCAAAGCTCAGGTTGATCTCGAATACCACAGCGCGCGCGACCGCCCCGAGCAGTTTTCGGCACTCGCCGATAGGCGCACCGCCCATGCTGACTAGGGGCGGGGGGATCGTCCGGCTGCCAATCGGCGGGGTTGATGGCGGCCTGCTGCCCCGCAAAATGGGCAGCCCCTGCAGGATTGCAACCGGCCAAAGCCCGCAGCCCGCGTAAAACAGGCACCCGAGCAGCCGAAAACCCCTGCGAGATTCGGAGAAAAAAGGCCAAGGCGGCGATCAAGATCAAGGCTGTTTTCTGTTGCCCCTATAATCCGCCGCTTAACGCCGTGGGCGTCGGGGAGGGGAGCAAGTGAATCATCCATCTAAGATACCGATAACCCAGCACAAGCACACCCTCTCCTAAGGCGGAGATCTAGAATGGATCCCGTCATCGGGTCGTTAACACCCCCCCCCCTCATTTTGCTCTGACCCAGCACACCCGGTCTCAAACTGCCCGGGACCAACTCACTTGAAACGCACCTCAGCCCATCCGTGGCAGCGTCTGCTGCTGCTCGTCGGGGCGCTGCTTGCCGGGGCGGTGTTTGCGGTGCCGGCGTGGGGGCAGTTTGGGCAGCGGGTTGTTTTGTCAGACTCATGGGTAGTCCTGACCGAGGGCAAGTCGAAGACCTTCACGGTCAAGCTGGCGACACGGCCCAGCAATGGGCCCCAGCAGGTCACGCTGATAGTCACCGGCGAATCCTATGTGACGGTCAGCCCGACATCGCTGACCTTCACGACGATCGACTGGAACTTTCCCCAGACCGTGACGGTCAGAGCGTATCACGACACGGACAAGGCCGACGACACTGCGACTGTCAACCTGACTGGATTGGGCATCACCTCCGGCTCGGTGTCGGTGACGGTGGATGACGACGACGATGTCGATGTCGGCCTGAAGCTCTCCGCTCTGGACAGCCTGAACGAAGGCGGCTCGAAGACCTTCACGGTCAAACTGGCGGCGAAGCCGGGCAATGCCCGGAGGGTCACGCTGGCAGTCACCGGCGACTCCGATGTGACAGTCAGCCCAGCATCGCTGGGCTTCACGACGACCAACTGGAACACCGCCCAGACCGTGACGGTCCGAGCGGCGCAGGATGCCGACAAGCATCACGAAATTGCAGAGATTGCTTTCAGCGGCGACCAAATCGGGTATGCATCACTGTCGGTCCGTATAGATGACGATGAGGCTGATATCGAGTTGGACATCAAGGATTTTCCTCTTGGCTCATTAGCCGAAGGGAGTTCGCATACCTTTCAAGTGAAGTTGAAAACCCATCCCGGTGCCGCCGGACGCACAGTGAGTGTGTCATCGAGCAACTCCGATGTGACGATCAGCCCGGCCTCGCTGAACTTCACGGCCTCGAACTGGAATGACTGGAAGACTGTGACGCTGACGGCGGCTCAGGATGCAGACAGTGTTGACGATTTCGTACGGTTCGGTTTAAGCGGCAACCAAATCAGGGGTGAATCACGGACGGTACGGATAGCTGACGATGGCACTTTTGCCGGGCTGTCTATCTATCCTTCGTTTCCTGCTTTCACTATGTACGAGGGCGGCATTTCGTACGCTCCAAAGGTGAGTTTGAATAGAAACCCCGGAGCCAACCGCACGGTGAATATATCCTCAAGCAACCCCGATGTCACGGTCAGCCCAGCCTCGCTGATCTTCACGCCTTCGAACTGGTCTCAACCCCAGACCGTGTCGTTTACGGGGGTTCAGGATGCCGACAGTGATGACGAAACCGCATTGATTACTTTCAGCGGCAACCAAATCGGGATTGAATCGTTCTCTATCACGGTGCGTGACGATGACGGTGATGCCGTGCTGGATATCTCGTCCTCGTCGTTTCCTTCTCACCTGTTCGAGGGCAGTTCGGATACCTTCGGCGTGAGGTTGAGTAGAAAACCCGGCGCTAACCGCACGGTAAACATGTCCTCAAACAACTCCGATGTGACGGTCAGCCCGGCTTCGCTGAACTTCACTCCTGCGAACTGGTCTCAACCCCAGACTGTGACATTGACGGCTGCTCAGGATGCCGACAGCGATGACGAGAGATTTGCATTGATTGCTTTCAGCGGTGACCAAATCAGGAGTGAATCACACTCAGTCCTGATAGCTGACGATGACAATGATGGTGATGCCGAGCTGGATATCTCGTGGTTCTCTAGTTTGAGTCCTCTGAGAGAGGGGGTCGGTTCAACAACTTTACGCGTGAGGTTGAAAATAAAACCCGGTGCCAGTCGCACGGTCAATATGTCCTCAAGCAACCCTGATGTGACGGTCAGCCCGGCCTCGCTGACCTTCACGCCTTCGAACTGGTCTGACTGGAAGACTGTGACGTTGACGGCGGCTCAGGATGCTGACAGTGATGACGAAACCGCAGTGATTGCCGTCAGCGGCAACCAAATCGGGATTGAATCGCGCTCTGTCAAGGTGCTTGACGATGATGGTGATGCCGAGCTGCACCCCTCTTCGTTCCCTTCCCACTTGTTTGAGGGTAGTTCGAATACCTTCAGCGTGGGGTTGCGAGTCAAACCCGGTGCTAACCGCACGGTAAGCATGTCCTCAAGCAACTCCGATGTCACAGTCAGCCCAGCCTCGCTGACCTTCACGCCTTCGAACTGGAATAAAAATCAGACTGTGACGCTGACGGCGGCTCAGGATGCCGACAGCGATGACGAATTTGCATTGATTGCTTTCAGCGGCGAGCAAATCGGAGGTGACTCACGGTCACGGTCGATCCGGATATTTGACGATGATGCCGATGCTGGGGTGAACCTCTCCTCGTTCCCTTTTTCCTTGGGCGAGGGCGGTTCGGATACCTTCAGCGTGAGGTTGACTAGAAAGCCCGGCGCTAACCGCACGGTCAATGTGTCCTCAGGCAACCCTGATGTCACGGTAAGCCCTTCTTCGCTGAGCTTCACGGCCTCGAACTGGTCTCAATCCCAGACTGTGACGTTGAGGGTGGCTCAGGATGCCGACAGTGATGACGAACTCGCAGTGATTGTTTTCAGCGGCAACCAGATCAGGGGTGAATCGCGCTCTGTCCGGGTTAATGACGATGAGGCTGATGTCGAGCCGGCTGTCTCGGGTTTCCCCTCTTACTTATCCGAGGGCAGTTCGGGTACCTTCAGCGTGAGGTTGAGTAGAAAGCCCAGCGCTAACCGCACGGTGAATATGTCCTCAAGCAACCCCGATGTGACGCTCAGTCCGGCCTCGCTGAACTTCACGGCCTCGAACTGGAATAAACATCAGACTGTGACGCTGACGGCGGCTCAGGATGCCGATAATGATCACGATTTCGGAGTGATTGCTTTCAGCGGCAACCAGATTAGGAGTCAATCGCGTTCTGTCAAGGTGCATGACGATGAGGCTGATATCGGGCTGAATATCTCGCACTTCCCTTCTGACTCATTAGTCGAAGGCCGTTCAAATAACTTTTATGTGGGGTTGAAAACCAACCCCGGCGCCGCTGGGCGCACGGTGAGTATTTCCTCAAGCAACCCCGATGTGACGGTCAGCCCGGCTTCGCTGATCTTCACGCCTTCGAACTGGAATGAAAGACAGTCTGTGGGATTGAGGACGGTTCAGGATGCCGACAGTGATGACGATTTAGGAGTGATTGCTTTTACAGGCAGCCAAATCAGGGGTGCATCAAAGTCCATAAAGATATACGAATCAGCCGTCGGGTTGAATATTTCGCAGAATTCGCTGGCACTGGACGAGGGTGAATCAAAAACCTTCACGGTCAAGCTGGCATCCAAGCCCGGCAATGCGCGCAAGGTCATGCTGACAGTCTCCGGCGACGCCGATGTGACGGTCAGCCCAGCCTCGCTGGACTTCACGACGACCAACTGGAACACCGCCCAGAACGTGACGGTCCGAGCGGCGGATGATTCTGACAAGACCAAGGACACTGTAAGAATCAACCTGTTCGGAGGCGGCATCACTGCCGGGTCGGTGTCGGTGACAGTGGCTGATGACGACGATGTTGCCGTGGGCCTGAGGCTGTCGCAGCTGGACACCCTCACCGAGGGCGGGGGTGGCTCCAAGACCCTTACGGTCAAGCTGGCGGCCCAGCCCGGGAGTGCCCGCAAGGTCACGCTGGCTGTCACTGGCGATGCCGATGTCACGGTCAGCCGGGTCTCGCTGAACTTCACGACTTCGAACTGGGATACGGCACAGGCGGTGACAGTCAGCGCGGCAGACGATGCTGACAAGACCGACGACACTGCGACGATTAACCTGACCGGCGATGGCATCACGGCCAGCTCGGTTTCGGTGTCGGTTGATGACGACGACGATTCAGATGTCGGCCTGACGCTGTCCGATCTGGAGACCCTGGCCGAGGGCGGCTCGAAGACCTTTACGGTCAAGCTGGCGGCACAGCCGGGCAATGCCCGGAGGGTCACGCTGGCGGTCACCGGCGACGACGATGTGACAGTCAGCCTGGCTTCGCTGTACTTCTCCACGTCCAACTGGAGCGCTGCCCAGATCGTGACGGTTCGAGCGGCGCATGATGCTGACAAGATCGACGACACCGCAACGATCAACCTGACCGGCGACGGCATCACGGCCGGCTCGGTATCGGTGACGGTGACTGACGATGAAAAGCCGCAGCTGATACTGCGCCGCGAATCATTCAGACTTCCTGAGAGACATCGCAGCAGTTTCGGCGTCAAGTTATCCAAGCAGCCAACAGGGAATGTGACCGTCGCTGCACAGTCAAGCAATGCGAATGTGGTGCAGGTGAAGGATACCGACCAGAATAAGGCCGGCCATCAGAATGCCCGGACTTTCACGACATCAAATTGGAATGTCTATCAACGTTTCTCCATCACGGCTCCGGCTGACGTTGATACTGCCAATAACAGTGCGACTGTCTCGCTCACGGCATCAGGCGGAGGCTACGATGCCGCGACCGCCAACATGCCGGTCACTGTGTTGGATGGAGATCTTGTTGAACTGTCGGCC
>MEIF01000099.1 GCA_001750645.1 Gammaproteobacteria bacterium AqS3 | reverse complement strand
CGCCTCGGCCGTGACGCCCGTGTCGTCGTCGGTGACCGTCACGGTCACAGAGGCGTCCGTGATGCCCGAACCGCTCAGGCTGACAACGGCGGGGGCGTCGACCGAATCGTCGTCCTGCCCGGCGCTGAGCGTGACGCTCTGGGCGGTGCTCCAATTCGCACTCGTGAAGGTCAGCGAGGCCGCACTGAGGGTGACGTCGGCGTTGTCCGAGGCCAGCGCGACGCTCAGGTCGGCGCTCGGCGCCGCGTGCAGCCGGACGCTGATGCTCGCCTCGGCGCCCTCGCCGAGGGTCAGCTCGGTCGCCGACAGATCCAGCCCGATGTTGCCGTCGTCGGTGACCGTCACGGTCACCGAGCCGTCCGCGATGCCGTCACCGGTCAGGCGCACTGTGGCGGTGTCGTCGATCGGGTCGGGATCCCGCAGCGTCTGCACCGTGACGCTCTGCGCGGTGTCCCAGTTGCCGGCCGTGAAGGTCAGCGACGCCGGGATCAGCGTGACGTCGTTGTTGTCCGAGGCCAGGGCAATGGCGGTGTCGCTCTGCGGACGGATGCTGAGCCTGGCCGTGAACACGCCCGACCGACCCTCGCTGATTTCCAGACGCCGCTCGGTCGGGTCCAGGATCAGCTGCGGGGTGGTGTCGGTGACGGCGACCGCCACGCTGCCGGTGACGCCGGCGTAGCCGGCGCCCGAGGCCGTCAGGGTGATGGTTGCGGTCTCGCCTTCAGAGTCGACGTCGGCCGCCGCGCTGACCTCGATGGCCTGCGGCGTTTGCCAGTCTGAGACGTTGAAGCTCAGCACGGATGTGCTGAGCCTCACATCGGTGTCGGACGTGCGCAGCGTGACGCTGACCGCTCCCGAGGGCACGGCGGCCAGCGCGACCGTGAAGCTTTCGCTGCCGCCCTCGCCTACGGCCAGGCGGGCACTTGACAGGGTCAGCGCCCCCTCGTCGTTGTCCTCGATGCTGACCGACACGCTGGCGGTCTTGCCGGCGTAGTCGCCGCCGGCAGCGCTCAGGTTGACGGTGGCGGTGTCGTCGGCCAAATCGTCGTCGGCAGCCGCGCTGACCGTGACGGTCTGGGGGCCGTCCCAGTTGCCCGTCGTGAAGGTCAGCTGCGACGGGGTGATGGTGACATCGTCGTTGTCGCCGGCGCGCGGCTGCGACAGCGACACCGTGACCTGGGCCGAGGGCTCGCTGGTCAGCCTGACCGTGAAGGTCGCGGTGCCCTCCTCGTTCACGTCCAGCTCGCCGTCGCTCTCGGAGAGCTCAAAGCCGGCGGTGTCGGTCTCGGTCACCCGCACCGACACGCTGCCGGTGACGCCGGCGTAGCCGCCGCCGGCGGCCGACAGGCTGATGGTCGCCATGTCGACCACGGCATCGTCGTCATCGGCCACCCGCACCGTGACGGTCTGGCCCACGTTGTAGTTGCCGGCCGTGAAGGTCAACGGCGTGTTCGGGGTGAACGTCACATCGGCGCTGGATGCGCCGGTCCGTGCCAGCGTCACCGTGACATTCGCCGAGGGCTCGCTGGTCAGCGCCACCGTGAAGCTGCCGCTGCGGCCCTCGACCAGGGTCAGCGATGTCGCCGACAGGTCAAGCCTGTTGTTGTCGTCGTTGTCGTCGTCGGTCACATTGACCGTCACGCTGCCGGTGGCGCTGTAGCCGCCGCCGGCGGCGCTCAGGCTGATCGTCGCCGTCTCGTCGGCTGCGTCGCCGTCATGGGCGGCGCTGACCGTGACGGTCTGGGCGGTTTTCCAGTTGCCGGTCGTGAAGGTCAGCGAGGTTTCGTCGAGCGTCACGTCGTCGTTGGTCGTTCCGCTCTGGGTCAGCGTCACCGTGACATTCGCCGAGGGTCGGTTGGTCAGCGCCACCGTGAAGCTGCCGCTGGAGCCCTCGGTCACCGGCAGCGTGGTCGCCGACAGGGTCAGCTCCCCCTCATCTTCATCGGTGACGCTGACTGTCACGCTGCCGGTCTTGCCGGCGTAGTCGCCGCCGGCAGCGGTCAGGTTGATGGTGGCGGCATCGTCGGCCAAATCGTCATCAGCAGCCGCGCTGACCGTGACGCTCTGGGCGGTGTCCCAGTTGGCCGCCGTGAAGGTCAGCATGACCTGGTCGCCGTTGGTGTCGGAGTCGGTGTCAAATGTCACATCGGGGCTGGAGGTGTCGCTCTGCAGCAGCTTCACCGTGACCTCGTCCGAGGGCTCGCTGGTCAGCGCCACCGTGAAGCTGTCGCTGCCGTCCTCGTTGATGGCCAGGCTGCTCTCGGAGATGTCCAGGCCGGCGCTGTCGTCCTCGGTGACGCTCACCGAAACGCTGCCGGTGGCTCCGGCATAGCCGCCGCCCGAGGCCGTCAGGCTGATCATCGCGGTATCGTTCACGGCGTCGTCGTCATCGGCCGCGCTGACCTTGACGGGCTGGGGGGTTTCCCAGTTGGCCGCCGTGAAGGTCAGCGTGTTCTGGTTGCTGGCGGTGCCGGTGTCGGTGTCGAGCGTCACGTCGGTGTTCGACGGCTGCATCAGCGTCACCGTCACGTTGGCCGTGGGCAGGGCGCCCAGCCTGACCGTGAAGGTCTCGCTGTCGTCCTCGTCCACGGTCAGCGTCTCCGCTGACAGCATCAGGACATCCCTGTCGGTGACGCTGAGGCTCAGGCTGGCGGCGACGTCGAAGTAGCCGCCGCCGTTGGCGGTCAGCGAGATGGCGACGCTGTCGTTCCGGTTGTCGTCGTCCTCAGAGGTGCTGACGGTGAGGTTCTGGGCGGTGCTCCAGTTGTCAGCGGTGAAGGTCAGGGTGCTCTGGTCGCCGGCGGTGGCGGAGTCGGTGTCGTCAATGCTCGCGGCTGAGGTGTTGCTCGAGGCGGCGGTGACGGTGACATCGGATCGGGGCTTGTGGCTCAGGCGGATGCTGTAGGTGGCGTCGCCGCCCTCCTCGACCGACTTGCTCGATTCGGCGGCGGTGATCGAGGCGCCGGATATGGAGTTGATCAGGGTGGTTGGGAATATTCCATTTAGTGCCGTTATGTTGTAGCCGCCTCCCTGCGCACTCCACCAAGTCCTTATCTCCGGATTTGTCTCCAATTCAAATTGAGGTATGGAAGTGACAGTGAACGAAACAGTCTGAGCCACTTTCCAGTTGGACGGGGTGAAGGTCAGACTGGATGGACTGACTGTCACAAAATCCGTTTCCGTTGGGATAGACCAAAACTGAATATTCATCCCAACAATCTCTATTCCTATGACACTCGGCGTCACGGTGACATTCCCCGACGGCTGTTTGGTTAGCACGACGCTCAGGTCTCGGGCGACGCCGACTTCCAGATCGCCGGTGACAACCAGCTTCCCGTCGTTGTCGGTGATGCTGAGCGTCAGATTCTCGGTGACGTTGCTGTAGCCGCCGCCGGAGGCGCTCAGGGCGATGGTGACGTTTTCGTCCCGGCCGTTGGCGTCATCAAGGGCGCTGACGGTCAGGTTCTGGGCGGTGCTCCAGTTGGTCGAGGTGAAGGTCAGGGTGCTCTGGTCGCCGGCGGTGCCGGAGTCGGTGTCGTCGATGGTGGCCGCAGAGGTGTTGCTCGAGCTGGCGGTGACGGTGACGTTGGATCTGGGTGCGCGGCTAAGGCGGATGCTGTAGGTGGCGTCGCCGCCCTCCTCGACTGTCTTCGTCGAGTCGGCGACGGTGATGGAGTCGGGGATGGAGTTGATGATGGTGACTGGGTGAAGAATCCTATGCATACCAGTTAGGTTGTAGCCCCCTCCATCTGCCGTGAATGAGACGTGCCCCTGAAGATTCTTGTTTTGTCCAAGGTCCTCTGAGTTAGCAGTCCACGATACGGTCTGAGGCATCTGCCAGTCTGACGGGGTAAATGTCAAATTGCTTGGGCTAAATCTGTGGCTAGTGATCCATCGGGACACGGTTTCACTTAGACGAACTCGAACGCCAATTGGCGTCACCGTGACATTCCCCGACGGCTGTTTGGTCAGCGCGACTGTGAAGTCTCTGGCGACGCCAGCCTCCAGCTCCGAACCGGTGATGGCCACCCTCCCTGAATCGCTGTCGGCGATGTTGACCGACACGCTGCCAGTGACGGCGCCGTAGCCGCCGCCCGAGGCCGTCAGTCTGACGGTGGCGGTCTCGTAAGCGGTGTCGGCGTCAGCGGTTGCACTCACCGTGACGGTCTGGGCGGTGCTCCAGTTTGCGCCCGTGAAGATCAGCGTGTTCTGGTTGTTGGCGGCGATCGTGTCGGTGTCGACTGTCACGTCGGTGTTGGACGGCTGCGCCAGGGTGACCGTCACGACCGCACTCGGCCGGCTCGCCAGCCGCACAGTGAATGTCTCGGTGCTGCCCTCGGTCAAGGCCAGCGATGTCGCAGACAGCACCAGCCCCGGCGGGGCATCGTCGTCCCGCACTTGCACCGGGATGCTGCGCGTGCCGAAATCAGCCGGGTTGTAATTGCTCAGAGTCGATGTCAGCCTTGGCGACCTGACCGTGATGTTGATCGCCGCATCTTTGACGGTGCTGGTGAATCTGCTGTCATTGACCGGCGTAATGGTCAGGGTCTGGCTGCTGCTCCAGATCAGGCCGCTGCCGTCATCGCCGTCAAACGTCAGCTGACTCGGGCTGACCGTGAACACGCTGGTGTTGGATGAGGTGACGCTGAAGGACTGGCCGCGATATGAAGTGGCGGGCACCTTCAGCCACGGCGCCTCCGAAAGCCTCACCCCCACCGTCATCGCCGAGCCGTCCTCGTCAAGCACCACCGGCGAGATCGACGGGACGATGGTCGCCTCGTCGTTGTCGATGACGGTGACGGCGTAGCCGGTTGCGACCCCGGCATAGCCGCCACCCGAGGCGCTCAGCGTGACCTCGGCGGTGTCGTTGGCCGAGTCTGAGTCATCACCCAGCACGGTGTGGAAGGTCTGGGCGGTGTTCCAGTTGCTGCGCATGAAGCTCAGCGAGGTGATGGCTCTGCTGCCGCCAGAGTCCGAGGCAAAGCTCACGTCGGAGTTGTCCGAGGTCAGGGCGACGGTGACGTTGGCCGAGGGTCGGCGACTGAGGGCGATGCTGCGGGCCACGACCGAGCCTTCGGTGGCGGTGATGTCGGCCAGGGTCATGGGGTTGAAATTCGCCGGCCCTCCGTCGATGTCCTGCACGGTAATCGTGAAACTGCTGGTGACCCCGGCGTAGCCCCCGCCCGAAGCCGTCAGGGTGACGGTGGCGGTGTCGTTGGCCGAGTCTGAGTCGTCGCCGAGGACGATGTAGAAGGTCGGGGCGGCGTTCCAGTTGCCGGTTGTGAAGCTCAGCGAGGTGATGGCGGTGTTGCCTCCCGAGTCCGAGGCAAAGGTGACATCGGAGTTGTCCGAGGTCAGGGCGACAGTCACGTTGGCCGAGGGTCGTCGGGACAGGGAGATGCTGCGCGCCACGACCGAGCCCTCGGTGGCGGTGATGCCGGCCAGCGTCCTGGGTAAGAAATTCCCCTGAGCAGCCGCTGTAGGGGACTGCACGGCGATGAGGGCGAGGCTCAGGGCGGCGATGCCGGCGGCAACTGCCCCGCCGAGTTGTTTCAGTGCGGGGGCTGTTGAAAATCCGCCCGAGGCGG
>MEIF01000098.1 GCA_001750645.1 Gammaproteobacteria bacterium AqS3 | reverse complement strand
GGTTGCAGCGAAAAAGCATAGTCAAGAGATGGGGGTTCGATTCCCTCCCGCCGCCCCTAAAATTTCAAGGTCGGACAGGCTTGGTCCCTATAAGAACTCGCGAGTGGCCGCCGACCCCAAAATGGTGATGCTCCTCACTACCAAATGAGAGACCATACGATGTGCACTCGTATCGGGTATCTGTCGGTAGGCTTGCCAGATAAGGGATTGATCATCCTGAAATCGTCCGCAGGGTCGGGGCAGCAGAGGAGCAGAGCCGCCAACCAATGGAAATGATCGGAGACATACTGGCCTATACGCTAGCATTTGTAGCATGCGGCGCGATGCTCTGGCGTATGCTGACAGACACAGATGACAAGTATCCTCCATTGGGGGTGCCAATCCATCCCCCGGATGATCCCACACAGGAGATAGATCAATGATCTACGCAATCGAAGGATTTTGGGACGAAGTGAAAGACTGGGTGAATTTGGATTATGCGTACTCAGGTGACGAAGGGTACAAAAAACTTGAAGATCGCAAGATAGACCATCCTGGCATATCTTTGAGATTGGTCAATGAAGACAAAGATTGGGTCGAGATCGAAATCAACCCTGATGGACAGAAATTCTACGACTACCCTAAGTGGCAAAGCCCAAGCGAGAGACACGGATAATGAAAATGCCAAGTTTGTCCCTCATCGCGGCCATGGACAATTCCGGCTTGATCGGTGCCGATGGCAAATTGCCATGGGTTCACATTTCTGCCGATATGTCGCGTTTTAGGCGACTTACAGTCAGAAAAACAATCCTGATGGGAAGAAAGACACACAAATCGATCGGGCATGCACTCAAACAACGGCACAATATCGTGGTGTCAAGCAGTCCGGTGTATAATTGCACCGGCTGTTTCTTGGTGTCATCTTTTCTTGGGGGGTTGCAAACCACATTGGCACTTGACGATGAAGTGTTTTTGATTGGCGGCGCAACAATCTACAGGCAAGCATTTGATTTGCGCCTGCCAATCAAAATGTTTTTGACACTAGTCGATGTGGATGCAGAAGGCGACACTTACTTCCCTGACTTCGATCGTAGCAAATGTCGTATTTTGAAGCAAAGACTTGTTCCTAAAGGACCAAGCACTCCGTACGATCTGCAATTCATCGACATGATCTACGACCCCTCCCCGCGGGATGCACTTGTCAAAGGAAAACGCCATGTATCGTGACAGAGATCCGGATGTATTTCGTAAAAGCGATGGAAAAGTGGAAAGCATCATGCGCGAGGTCACGGAAGGAAAACGACAGCGAGAAGAAGAGAAGCAAAAGAAGATCATTCGCGAAGTGTTGGCAGAGTACGGCATCAATCCAATTATGGGAAGGGTTGACCGGTTCGGTCGGCGCAAGTTCTAATGTGGTCGGGGTGGCGGAATGAGACGCAGCGGGCACTCGATGACCCGTGGTGGCAGGCGTAAGACCCTGGCGCGTGCTGGTGAGAATCCAGCCCCCGATCGTCCTTTCGGGCGGACAAAGGAGCGGACAATAGTATCCTTCTATCCATTGATTTTCTTTGTGTATTCAATCACTTGCATTTGAAGACGAAGCGGACAGCAAAACGGACATGGAGGAGGTAGCTTAGTGGCAAAGCCTGCGGTTGTGGCCCGCAAGACGAGGGTTCGATTCCCCCCTTCTCCCCAATAGGAGCAACACAATGAGCGACAACAAGCCCAACTCACACTCCATCGAATTCACGCTGGACATGGAAGAATCTTTCGATCACATCGTTTTGGCGAAAACCATATTGGCTCAACTGGTCGATCTCAATCCAGATATGGCAAAAGACTTTGAAATAAAAGTGATGAAACGCACAATCAAGTTGCTTGAAAAAGCAGCAGATGAGATGGAAAAAATCGTACCTGGACCTGAGGGAGAGTGACATGAACAGATTCATAATCGATTGTGTTGTCGGCGTGATCGCAATCATTTGCATTGCTTTGTTGATCCACTTCGATGCGAGATACGCATACGCCCTTCTTGCAGGGATGTGCATATCGGCGGCAATGCTTCTTTTTTCGGCCGGATTGTTCGTATTTTCAAAACAGGAAAGAACGACAACTGCCGGGGCTTACGCCTTCAAAGTATCATCTGGTATCATGGATTTTGTCATGATCGCAGTGATCGTATACACATGCTTCATAGGCATACGTGCAGCACTTCCTTGAGGAGACAATCTGAAATGTATTACATACAGCAACGAGACGACCAGAATGAGCCTTGGGAATTTGTCGTGAATATCGATGCCAATTGGTATCGAGAATTCGACAACAAAAAAGACGCGCAACGATTTGTAGAACATCTGCGTGAAGAGGCGAATGAATGCGGTATGAGAGAATGGGAATACAGAATAAAGGAACAAAAAGAATCACCTTGGAACATGACCACAAAAAATCAGTTGCATATCCCTCAACTGTGGCGGGAAGACAAGCAACAATGGCGCGATTGGGAACTTGACGGCAGAGAGGCTTGCTGGTTTACAAGTTTGGAGGCGGCCAAAGAATGGGTCAATGACGCCATCGATATGCAAACCGCTTTGGATCCAATAAAAACAAGAATCCAAACATTCGACTTGACAAACCCAAGAATATCATACAAAAAGAATGGATAGCACAATGCTCATCGAAGAGCAATACACCAACACGATATTGCACGCTGATGCACTCGACATCAATGTATTGCCTCCTTCGTGCTCCGATGTGATCATCACATCTCCACCGTACAATGTCGGTGTGGAATATTCCAAAGAAAACAAAGATTCCGATGCTTTGTTTTATGAGGAATACATTTCAAAATTCACCGACACATGGTTACATAATTGTTACCATTGGGGAAAAGAACAAGCAAGGCTTTGCGTCAATGTGTTTTTCGACAACCCAAGAGGCGGCAGAACTCTCATGGTCGGAGACATCAACCGACAAGCTTTGAAGCAAGGATGGCAATTCAGAAGTATCATCTTTTGGACGAAATCCAACGGGCGAAGAACATGCTGGGGTAGTTGGAAGTCGGCGACCGCACCCAACATCGTGCAAGCGTGCGAAGCGATATTGATCTATCACAAAGGAGAATGGAAAAGGAAGGGAGGAACCAGTGACATCGAAGGAGAAGAATTCAAAAACTGGACACACGGAATTTGGGACTTCAGGAGCGAAGTGGCAAGCAACATAGGGCACCCCGCGCCCTTTCCCTATGAGTTGCCGAAACGATTGATCAAATTGTTCTCGTTCAAAGAAGACATCGTGCTCGACCCATTCATGGGGAGCGGGACGACCGCACTCGCGGCAGGTGCGCTAGGGAGAAAATATATCGGAATCGAGAAAGAAAAAGAATATATCAATCTTGCCCGCAACAGACTTGGATTACATCTTGGCGCGTAGCCCGTACATAGAGTCATGGGCAAACGCCAATGCCAGTCCATCGAATTCATCAGGTGATTTCGCGTTGATGTCACCTCCTCTTTTATCGATTTCCCATTTACCGGATGGATTGATTCTCCTGATTGGCTGAGTCAAAACTCCCAATATGCGATTGATGTTTTTGATCTTCGGGTTGATAAACAAGCAAGCATTGGGATCGACATTCTCCTTGCCTTCGACCAATCTTTCCGTGTTGGTCGCCCTCATACGCAAAGCCATGCCCAATTGGATATTGCGCTTGTCGAATATTTCGCCATTGCGCGTGTAGTCATCCCAAAACTGATCTTTCCCTCCCACTTCGCCTCCGAACTGCACCGCTTCGCTTGGCGCATATCTTTCCTTCAGCGAGCGATACCCCCCTTCCATTGCATGAGAGGCATCATAAAATATCCTGTGTGGCCTTGGGATTTGATGCTCTTTGCAAACCCTTTTGAATATATCCACAGATCGCCTCGCCGTTTCATTGAGGTCGTTGCTCCCGCGCCATGTTTGGATTTCATGCACGATCGGACCGGAACGAACGACCGCGCAGCATAGATCCTTGCCGACCGTGGCGACATCGACACCCATATCGACCCGCATCCTGGGCGTCACTTTCGGTCGCTTGTCCCAAGCCTCCAAGCATTTTTCCAATAGAATGTAAGGCAATATCTGCGAATCTCCCGCGCCATCGTCAGGCTTGCCAAGCCAAACATGTGAATATTCGTAGGGATCATTCTTCTTGGATCGTTCGGCTTGCTTCAGAAGACTATCAGGCATCCATGAGTTGTAATCGAAATTGATGTGCGTATGAAGGTCGTCTTCTTCAGGGTATTCGACAAATCGCTGCCATATCCAATCCGATCTGTTGATCGGGTTCCATGAATACCAACATTCGGGAGGGAAGACGATCCCTGTGAAGGGACATATTTGCTCATGACGCACACACGGTTCGATCGTGCGCATGTGCTCATGATTCAAAAACTGCGCTTCCTCGAACCACCAAACATTGACATTGGCGATCGAGCGCAAACTTTCGGTGTTTCGATCGATGCCATAAAAAATACATCTGCTACCGGAAGGTTTGTGACGAATGTCTTTTTTCGATATGATGAATTCGTCTTTCAATCCACTGGTATAAATATACTCATCCATCACTTGCTTGACGGAATTTTCGATGGAAACACCGAACTGCCTGGCCGACAATATCGTTGTCCGTCCGTAGGGGTAATAGGGTATGTGGGTTTTGAATTTCCCTTCGAGCTCTATCTGCGTGTCCAGGTTTTTGGGATTGGAAAAATGCTGCGCCAGACGATGCACCGCAAATCGGGCAAGAGCCTCAGACTTGCCGCTGCCCCGTCCTCCCATGAGGCTCTTGTGCAATGCTGGATATAAATACGGATGGAACCAATCCGAATATTCGAATATGTGCATAAACGATGCTTAGGCAAATGTTATATCACCGGCCTCCAATTTCCAATTGACGAATGCCGGTTGCTCGACATCGTTGACATCGGTGCCACCATGCGTTACAGATATATTCGTAATTCTGGCACCTTGCACCAATTCGGCCACAGCAAGCAAATCATTCACCCAAATCGTTTCGCCCATCGAATATTGATTGACGCGATTGACCAACACGGTTTTTATCTCATTCAAAGCATCTCTCACCAATTGAGAGGCTTGGCTGAGCGTGACGACCACGGTGAGGCGGTGCTCGACAGGGCGGGTAATGGGAGCCAGGGCGTTCAATCCTGTGAACCCCAATTTTTGTAATGTTTGGGCATTGGGATTTGAAGCCCTGGCTCTGATTCTGTTCGGCAGTTGCGATACGGTGTTGGGACTCAATTCGACTTCGCGCGTGCCGCTCGCCAGCGCGATCCACTCCGACCATGTGGTGCCGTTGTCATACGATATGCCGTATTCGTACCCATCGATGGTTTGTCCGCCGTTGTAATTGCTTTCCCACATTGCTTTCACCATGTCGGTGCCGGTCTTGAATGCCCTGAAATCCGCCGGAATGGAAGGCAATCCATTGGTCGTTTGGTTGATGATGTTGGATGCAGGTATGGTGAAGTCAAGCGAAGTGATGCCCGATAGATCGATGATGCCCGTCTTTCCTGACCCGACATCGGAAGCGTCATAGCCTATGGTCACAACGTCATCGTGATCGACATGCGAAGCCATCGTCAAGAATGCTTTGTTCTGATAAGTGATTTGCTTCGTGATGTTTCTGGCAGACCCCCCGACGGTGATGTCCCACCAACCCAGCGTGCCGGTTTCTGCGCTTGCCTTCAATTCGCGATCGAATGTCAAAATAATTTGGGAGCCATCGACAATTGCATTCCCT
>MEIF01000097.1 GCA_001750645.1 Gammaproteobacteria bacterium AqS3 | reverse complement strand
GCGCTGTCGAGCAAGCCGAGCCATTCGGTGACGGTGACCCTTAGGCAGCCTGCCAACACCGATGTCACGCTCGACACCGACACGACCGCCGCCAACGACCAGAACCGGCTTACCTTCACGAAGGCGAACTGGAACACGGGGCAAACGGTGACGGTCAAAGCGGCGCAAGACGCCGATGCGATCGACGACACCGCGACGATCAGCCTGACGGCCTCAGGCGGTAACTACGGCAGTGTGACCGCAAGCGTGGCGGTCACAGTGGAAGATGATGATGCCGGGTTGGTTCTGTCCACCTCATCGCTGGAGATTGGCGAGGGCGGCAGCGGCGTCTTCGATGTGCGGTTGCGGGGGCAGCCCCCGGGGATGGTCACAGTGACGCTGACCCATCCAGCCGGCACGGATGTGACTCTTGACACCGACAACACCACGGACGGCAACCAGAACTCGCTGACCTTCACGACCTCAGACTGGAACGATGGGAAGCCTGTTACGGTGCATGCAGGTCAGGACGATGACGCCTCCAATGACAGCGCGACGATCAGCCTGGCGGCTTCGGGCACTAACTTTGACAGCGCGACCGCCAGTCTGGGGGTCACGGTGGACGATGATGATGACAAGTTGATTCTGTCCACCCCATCGCTGGCGATTGACGAGGGCGGCAGCAAAACCTTTAAGGTGCGATTGCAGGGGCGGCCTTCGGCTTCGGTCTCGGTGAGGCTCACCCAGTCCGGCACAGCCAACCCCGATGTGACGTTTGACACGAACGCCTCGACGACCGGCAACCAGAACACGCTGACCTTCACGACCTCAAACTGGAGCATGGACAAGACAGTGAGGGTCAGTGCAGCCGCAGATGACGACCCTCGGGACGACGGCGCGACCATCAAACTGACCGCCTCGGGAGCAGGCTTTGACGATGCAACAGAAAGTGTCTCGGTGACGGTCAAAGACCCCGACACCATCGGATTGATTCTGTCGGCAAGCAAATTGACCGTGATTGAGGGCAATCGCGCCACATTTACTGTGAAACTGGCAACGCTGCCGACCTCAAATGTGACAGTGACTCTGAATCAGCCTGGCAATGCGGACGTGACGGTGGACACCGCCCCCGGCACGACCGGCAATCAGAACACGCTGACCTTCACGACTTCAGACTGGGACAGAGCTCAGACGGTGACGGCTAATGTGGCGGAGGATGACGACACGCAGGGGGAGACCGCGACGATCAATCTGACGGCATCGGGGGCGGATTATGGCGGTGCGACCAAAAGCCTGTTGGTGAAAGTGTCAGAGAACGACATGGCAGGGCTGGTGGTGAGCAAGAGTTCGGTGACAGTCATTGAGGGGGGCAGCGAAACATTCACGGTCAAGCTGGATACCCGGCCGAGCGAGGATGTGGCAGTGACACTGTCGCAGGACACCATTAAGAATGATCCCGATGTGTCCTTTGACGCCAATACCAGCACGGCCGGCATCCAGACATCATTGCAATTCACGCCCGACAACTGGAACGTCGCACGGACTGCCAGGGTCAACGCAGTAGAGGACAACGATGCCATCGACGACGAGGTAATCATCCACCTACAAGCTTTTGGGGCAGACTACGGTGCCGTCACCAGAAGCGTCGGGGTGACGGTGACGGACAACGACACGCCCGGTCTGATGCTGTCGAAAATCGCTCTAGCCCTGGACGAGGGTGAGAGCGGCACATTCACGGTTCGGCTGGCGACGCAGCCGAGCGGTTCGGTGACGGTGCAGCTGACTCGGTCTGGCGACACCGACGTGACGGTGAGTCCGGCCTCGCTGAGCTTCACGGCCTCGAGCTGGAATCGGACACAGACGGTGACGGTGAGCGCGGCGCAGGACAACAACAATGACTCTGCACAGGACACCGCAACGATCAATCTGACCGCTTCAGGCGGCGGCTACGGCAGTGTCACCGGCAGCGTGGCGGTGAAGGTGGCTGATGACGACGCTGTTGCCCTGACCTTGTCGCCCAGCTCCTTGACAATGACAGAGGGGGCGTCCAAGACTTTCAATGTCAGGCTGGCGGTCAACCCTGGAGGCAATCGAACGGTGAGCTTGGCCTCCACCTACCCTGATGTGACTGTCAGCCCGGCAGTACTGCACTTCACATCAAACAACGCAACAGCGCCCCAAGATGTGACAGTCAGCGCGGTTCAGGATGATGACAAGATTGACGACACTGCGACGATCAATCTCACCGGCACCGGCATCAGGACTAAATCGGTGTCGGTGAAGGTTCTGGATAACGACCTGGAGCTGGTTCTTTCGACCGGCAAGTTGGATGTGACTGAAACCACTTCAGAAAACTTCACTGTCAGGCTGGCGTCCCAGCCCGAATACAGCCGGACAGTCAATCTGACGTTCAGCAAGTCCAACCCCGATGTCTCATTAAGCCGGACCACGCTGAGCTTCACCAAAAGCAATTGGAACGCCGCCCAAACCGTGACGGTCAGTGCCGCTAATGACGATGACAAGGAAGACGAAAGTGCCACGATCCGCCTCTCCGGTGTCGGCCTCGTTGCCGCCTCGGTGAAGATAAAAGTCCATGATGACGACAGGGACCCTGAGTTCGTTCTGTCCACCAGTTTGGTGAAGTTGACCGAACAAGGACGTCAAGAGACCTTCAAAGTCAAGCTGAGCTCCGCGCCCAAAACCAATCGTTCGGTCACTCTGACATCCGCCAACCCTGATGTCAGATTCGTCAGTTCGACATCGCTGACCTTCAACAACCACAACTGGATGGAAGATCAGACCGTGACAATCAAGGCCATTGGGGACAGCGACACGGCTGATGAAAGCGCGACCATCAAAGTTAAAAGCGCTGACATCACTACGGCTCGGGTGACGGTGAAGATCACTGACGACGACGGTCACAATAACCGTCACACTCTTGAATTGATTATTCCTGGCACCGTAAACAATATAGCCATGCAGACAATAGAGGAAGGTTCATCGGGAACCTTCACCGTTCGCTTAAGTGCCCCGCCCGGGAATACCCGAACAGCCAACATAATCTGTATCGACAATCCCGATATCACGCTCGGCAAGACATCGTTGACCTTCACCAACTTAAACTGGGATATTCCTCAAGATGTGAAAGTCTCCGCGAGTCATGACAGTGACAGTAGCCATGACATGGCGACTGTCGACGTCAGAAGCTCAGGCCTCCAAACCAAATGGGTGAAGTTCAGGATTACTGATGACGAGTACGTGGCGCCCCCTCCGTCTAAGCCTAGCCTACCTGGCCCGCCCGAAGAAATTCCTAATTGTTACTGGCCGACCCCGGGTAAGCCGCAGTGCCAAATCCGCAGCCCAGGAGTGGAAATCCAATGATGGCTGACGAGGGCGGCATCAGGATATTCAAAGACGAACTGCTGTTTGCCCGTGTCTGGAAGGCATTGGACAATCCGCTCCGCATGGGGCTGGATCGCTTGACAGCGGGCGGCTTGGCGGCGGATTTCGAAGCCCCTGTTCAGAGGGCGGCAGGTCTCAGGCCGGGGGCAGAATCTCTCAAGATCACGCCTCATACTGCAGAGGCAGTTCTAAGGAGCCAGACAAAAAACTACAAGAAGCCGGTCAACCTGTGGCAATATGCAGCCGCCTGCTGCAGTCGCATACGCCGAAAAAGGCATGAAACATTCCGAAACCCCTGATCATCTCGATGCAAAGGTTCTGATGGATTCCCACTCCGGTGTGCATCCAAAGGCATCCAATTCACCCGCTTATTTCCCGCTCCCCAGCCTGTGATGTCAAACGTCTGGGGGGTCAATGTTTGTTCACGACAGCGGCTGCTCCTGCTGGCCAGCCTGCTGCTTCTGGGGCTGACATTCTCGGCCCCCGTTTATGCGCAAGACACCAGCCCGGGGCTGGTGCTGTCAAAGAAATCGGTAAAGCTGGTGGCGACGGAAAGTGAGAATCTGCACTTAAGAACAACGTATACCAGCAAGCGAATATATGTTCGCCTGAAAACGAAGCCGACGGGACGTGTTTTGGTCACTTCAACATCAAATCATCCCGATTTGCGTGTAAGGGGTGGATCTCAGGTCTTTGAACCATCCAATTGGGACACTCCCCAATCGATACGGCTCCAATGGACATTTTCTCCCGATTTGCTTGATGAAACTGCGATTGTCTCGCTTATCGCCTCCGGTGCGGGCTACGATGGTGTGAGCGAAAGCATCACAGCCAAGCTCATTAATAACAGTCTTCTTGACATACAGCGCGATTATGTAGAGCTGTTGGAGGGGGAGAGCGAAAGTTTCCGAGTCAGATTATCTGCGCGTCCTTCTGAAAATTTGACGGTTACAGTGCAACCTGGTGAAAAATTCAACAAAACAAATGCGACTTTTGACACTGATGCAGATGCACTTGGTGATCAGAACACCCTGACCTTCACGCCAGCTAATTGGAATGCATGGCAGACGGTGACGGTGAGTCTCGCTGCTTGCCATACTACCCAATCAGAACTTTATGTCATATTGCCCAATGGTGGATACAGGACAGTCTCTGTATATATGTACGGTAAGACTACCTGCGGCATCTTTTCCTTCTCGCCAATAAACCTGACTTTGGACGAGGGCACATCCGGAGTCGTCACAGCCCGGCTGCCGCGTCCACCCGATTCCCCGATAACCCTGAGATTGAATCGGCATGGAAGTTTATATCTTGACAAGACATCACTAACCTTTACGCAATCAAATTGGAGCATTCCCCAGACGGTGACAATATCCGCAGAGGAGGATCGTGACCAGTCCGATGGATCCGGATATGTCAGATTCGACTTGCCCACTGGGAATAAAAGGGCCAAATATGACAATTATGGACATGTGAGTGTTTATGTCAGAGACAATGATTTGGGCATCAACGTCAATTCGACCGTTGGGAGTTTAGATGTGTCTGAAGGCAATAGTGAAAAATTTCCGGTGCGGTTGAATACGGCACCCTCTGGAACGGTAACGGTCAATGTTCTCCCCCCGCCCGACTCCGACTTGACTGTGGATACCAACCCTTACAAGGCCGGCAACCAAGACTCGCTGACCTTCACAACCGAAAACTGGAGCACCCCCCAGACCGTAATCGTGAAGACTGCCGAGGATGACGATGGGATAGACGATGATATTGATGTCTCTCTGATTGCTTCGGGGAATGACACCGGCTATGCAGGTCAAACGGCAAGCTTGCGGGTCAATGTATACGATGACGACCGCTATCCGATTATTGAAATGGCATCAGACCCCCTGGTTATGACCGAGGGCGGCAGCGCCAGATTCAGAGTTCGGATGGTGGCACAGATATCCGAAGATTTTGAGATAACCATACGGCAGCCGAACAACACCGACGTGACAGCTGACATCAACCCTGACGAGCCCGGTAACCAAAACAAGTTGAGGTTCAATTCCGACAACTGGAACATTCCCCAGGCGGTCACTGTGAGCGCCGCCGAGGATGCCGACCACTCATTTGAAGCTACATTCGTGAAAGTGAGGTACGGCCATTGGGCCGAGGTACGCCACGATGTGGGAATTCTCGTCGCAGACAACGACACCGCTGGGCTGGTGCTGTCGACCACCAGCCTGAACATTCCGGAGGGGGGCAGCAACAACTTTAGTGTGGGTCTGACGACACGGCCGTCAGGGGATGTGACAGTGCAGCTGGCGCAGGAGAGCCCGGACAACGCTGATGTGACGCTGGACGAGTCCTCGCTGACGTTCACGAGCGAAAACTGGAACACCCCCCAGACGGTTAGGGTCAGCGCGGGCCAAGA
>MEIF01000096.1 GCA_001750645.1 Gammaproteobacteria bacterium AqS3 | reverse complement strand
GACACAGAACATGACATCACGCCTGGGTGGACAGCGAACGAATCTGTATCGCACAAGGGCATTGGCGGCGGACCCTGGGAAAAAGGCAATGCTCATGTCGCTTACACTCAAATTTGCCGCATGTTCACTGAAATGCGCCAAACATCCCGCGACCAACTCATGGCCGACACGCTGCTGATTTCTGTCGATAAGGAAGCGTTTTTGCATGAGCCATATCGGGTAGACACCGACAATGGTATTGGCTTGATGAGCCAATCCGTGTTGAGTTATCTTAGGATGAACAATCCTTACACATCTCACACGGGAATGCCACTGCGGATCAAGACTGTTTATGACTTGCCGCATGGGACTTGCGTCCTTTACAATTCCAGCATCAAGACAATGCGCTTTATCATTGCTCAAGACCTTTCGTTTATCGGTCCTCAGCAATATGCGTATGAGTATCGCTGGTTCGGTCGCATCAAGGTTGGTGGTATTCAGTATATCTGTCCGAAAAATATCATTTACCTGCGAGGCATCTAAGTGATGACCAAAAATCGATCGGGCGGTGTAAAAGCCGCAAATGAGGCACCGGCAGCAGAATCTCCATTGCCGGTGCCTCCAAAGCCGGATGTCTACAAACCCGACATTGGGGATGTTGTGCTATTCAATCACAGAAACCCCAATGCACATTCTTCCATTACATTGCCGATGGTGGTGACCAAGGTGCATGCCGATGGAATTTCCCTGGATGGCGTTGCACTCAACACCAACAACACCGGCGGAACGATGGGGGCTATTTGCGCACACGGCGTATTGCCTGGCAAGGGTGATTTCGAGTGGCGCGTCAAGTAACAGTGGCAACAATCGGGGATTTCAGATCTGAATTCCCCGAATTTCCCCCCGCTGTCATCAGTGATGTGGATGTCGATAAGTTTTTGAGGCGAGCAAAGCGGTTTCATACAGCGACAAAAGCGGGTTCGCTTTATGCGGCAGCGCACTTGTATTGCTTGGATCAGGCTTCCAAAGGTGAAGGTCAAGCAGAAAATCAAGGGAGGACAGATGGTGGAATGGGAGTCATTACCAAAGAAACCATCGGACCGAAAAGCGTTGAATACATGACGACCGCTGGGGACAACCCACGGAAAGTCTTCTGGGCGACCACCCCTTACGGGAGGGAGTTCATGGTTATCGAACAACGAAATGTCAGACAAGGTTTTGGCATTATTGTAGGATAAGGAGCTTATCATGGCACAAGGTTTGGGTATCAACGAAGTCGTTGACATTAGAACAACAGTGAGTTCCGGGGGCATCGGTCCCGCGGATTTCGGCACCGGTCTATTGCTTGTCAATGAAAGCACATTGGCCGCTGCAGGCAGTTTCAAGATCAGGCGATTCACTAGTCTGCAAGATGTGGCTGATGTATTTGATGATGCGTCCTCCAATGATCATGCAACGATTGTCAGGGAAGCAAGCATTTGGTTCGCTGCGGATCCTTCGCCAAAAGCATTGTATATTGCGCGAATTACCGAAGAGGGCGTTCCCACTGTCGGTTATAGCGCAACGATCAGTGATACCAACATCACCAACATGGCCGGCGTAGCAGGCAGCCTTAAAACCACTGGGTCGATCAGTATCAATGGGAACCCATTGACCAACATATCCCCTGCCGCGTCCAGTGGCGGCGCAATCGCCACTGCAATTCAAGCAAAGTTGCAGTCTTTGAATTCGAGTACGGGACTTAGCACATCGACTGTTTCGTTTGCCAACAATGTGTTTACATTCACTCTCAAAGGAACTTCAGACGCTCCATTCACTGCTCCGCTCAACATCACACCCGTATCGGGTGGGGGAGGTACAGACTACGCGTCTGAGATGGGGTTCGTTCCCTCTGAAGGTGAAGAGGTCACCGAAGGAGCGATCGATGAGACACCCGGATCCCGCGCGTATTACCGGCAAGGGCATGTCGCTCAGGGTGTGCAGCAAGCGTTGAATGAAGTGGTTGGTTTCGCATCCAATGGTCGCCCGACAAATATCATGGTGAGTGACACGGTGACGCCATCCATATCGGCGGGGTCTCCTTCTGGGAAAATTGCGGCATTGAGAGCATTCGTGAACAGCGGAGATTATATAGGGGCTTTTGTGGAAAATGGCGAATCGACAGTATTCGCCGGTGCCGATGGTGCCGTGTCGGACACAGCGCAGATCAGAGCGACCAACGGCGACACGAATACCAAAATCATGGGAATCTATTCCCATGCAAACCCAGCAGGATCCAGTAGCGGCAGGGTTGATATTGCTGTGCTTGCAAAGCTGTCTTCGCAGGATTTCAATCAACCGCAATCGATTATCACGCTGGTTCCCAAAAGTTTGACAGGTGTATCTCCGACCAGCATTACATCTGGGCAAATCGATGCTCTCGAACAAGTGAATGGAAGCGTGTACACCACGGTTGGTGGCTACCCTTCGTTCTTGGGAGGCAAAGTGGGCAATGGAACATGGATTGATGCGCAGTATTGGCTGGCTTGGCTCAAAGATGAGATGGAGCGTAATATCTACAACAACATGAGAGCCAGCAATCGATTCGATACGATCGAATTGACCGATACCATTCACAAAGTGATGTCCAAAGCGATCAACAGCGGAGGCATCAAACTAGGTGGAATCGTGAACACTGCGATGAAGAAGGAAATTCGCATACTCACGCAAAACCCTGGATTTGATGGCGTACTTCAAAACGGCTATCTGTTGTACATCCAGCCAGACTCCACTTTGACGGATATCGATCGGGCGAATCGACATCAATCGTTCAAGGTTTGGATTTCCCCGTCCGATGCGATACACAGCGTGGGCGGAACTATCGTACTTAGCGGTTAATAGGAGGGTAAAAAATGGCAATGCTTCCAAGTCACGCTCATGTAGAGTGCATATTGAATGGCACGCGGTTCGACACATGGGCGGACGATGACCCGCCCTATGAGTTCGAGACCGATGACAGCGCGTCCTTGACGCTCGGTATGAGCGGAAGAACATACGGCAATGGATCGGCGAACTTCGGCGGTCGGTTGATGCTCAGGCTTGCGCCGCATTCCCCCGGCGTGCAGCAATTGATCAAGTGGGAAATCGAACGCAAAAACAGATTGCTTCCTTCGTCCAAAGGAGGAAGCCCGAACTATGCGCAAGTATTCTCAGGCACACTGGAAGATGTGGTGACCGGTCTTGGCGTGACGCTCGATGGAGGGACGATCATCAAGATACCGGCGCGCACCATTGCCGGACAAACATTCGAAGCCACGTTCCAATTCGAACGATGCACCATCAAAATCGATGGCGCACACGATCCGTTCGGCAGGTTCGGCGAATACCCCGGCGCAGGGCGGACACCTGGATACGGCACACAGTAACCACCGATGTTTTTGCCTTCGCACGCCCATGTAGAGTGCATACTGAATGGGCATCGCATCACAGAATGGGCGGACAATGATCCGCCTTATTCTTTGGAATTCAATGAGCAAGTCCATGTCTATCATGGGCATGATGGCGCGCTTTACCCGATGAGTTCAAGCGATCTGGGGGGATCGTTGTCTTTTTATGTGGTCCCCCACTCCAAAGATTCGCAATGGCTTTTGGACAGGGAGAAAGAAAGACAAAAAAATATCATCACAAGAGAACCAGGAACCGAATTCAATGGTATACTGCAAGATGTTGTGACCGGCATCAAAGTTTCATTGGAGCGAGGGTTCTTGATCAGCACAAGCAAGTTTCCGTCAGCAGGGCAACCATTCGAAGCGACATTCACGTTCGAGCGCATGATCCCTGAATACGAAAGCACCAGGCCTTTCGTTGGGGTGAATGCACCGACAAGCGATGACAGTCGTGTCGATATTGACCGGCAAGACTTTCCGGGCACTGGACCATAATCAAAGCAAGAGGGCATCACATGGATATTTCCAATCTCACGCCTGAACCGACACCCAGCGAATCGGTGCAATTCCAAGGTTTGTCCATCGACACCGATGTATTGAAACAAGAACAAATCGAACTTGGCGGCAAGTTGTGGCGCATCAAAAAGTTGTTGCCCATAGAGGGGAAGAATGTTTTGATGAAGTATGTGCGTCCTTGTTTGTCCGCTTTCGAAGGCGTAGCCTTTTCGGAAAAGGCGAATGCCGATGGAGTGGCGGTTCCTAGGGATAGAACGGCGATCTTTTTTGAAGTGTTGGGCAAGTTTCCAAGTGACAAATTGGAGGCTTTGAGCATCATTTTCATGGCCAAGTGTGTCGAGTACAGAGATGAAAATGGCAGGTGGATTCCTGCTGCGCATGATACAGGCAAAGCATTCATGAATCTTGATCCGGCAGAATTGATCATATTGGACGCAATGGCATTCATGCAAAATTTTTCGGGGTCTGTTTCCGTAGTAGAGCAACGTTTGCAGGGGATGGTTCCGCAGACGGGGACAGACGTGGTAGTGTAGAACCAAAAATTGCGGATCCATTTTTCCTCATCGGTGCCGAAGCGGGGTTTTACACGATACCCGACTTGAAAGAAAGGCTCCCCGACGGGCAGCCGAAGGTCACATTGGATGATGTGTGCGATGTGAATGAATATCTGTCCGTCAAAAATGAAATCGAAAGGAGGGCTTACAAGGCCTCCGAACGCAAACAACAGCTAAAGATGCCTCAAAAACAATGACTCCTAGCATTGTCCGTCCGTTTTTTACGCGAACACGCCCTATCGACAATGGGCTTTTTACGGACGAGGTGCGGATCGTGCGCGTCAATGACAGCCGCAATAAGCATGGAGAACCGCAAGAGAGCAGACAAACACTCGACCCAACGAAATGCAGCACCAATCCGATCGCCGCCGATGATGAGCGACTGGGGCAATTGCAGCAGTCCGGCGTGAGACTGGTCGGTCTCAGGGAGTTCTTCACGCAAGAACCCATGAGCGTTGATTCCAAGGATGAATTCTTGTGGGATGGCAAATATTATGTTGCTATCCAAACCGCAGATTGGGGTTATTATCACTCGACACTCGCAGCATTGAAAGAGGGGCAGCAAGATGGCAACCCAAACACTTAACAGCACACCGACCGCGCTTTCTTTGACGGCAGATACGTGGTACACCATTCAATGCAGAAGCACCAAGAATTTCTACATTCAAACCGCTACATCGGCACCATCCAATGATGACAGCGCATTCGTGATCTCACCGTACTCGATGATACAAGCCAAGCGCGGAAGCGGCGAACAAATCTATGTTTGGCAAAATGATGTACGTGGCGACAGGGGTTACGGTTTCTTGGTCGTAGAGCCCAGCGCATAAGGAAATCGATCGTGGCTATCAAACCTTTTGGAAGCGGCGGAAACACCGGCGGAGGCGGTGGTGGCGGTTCGCAAACATTGTCGAGCATCACCGGCGTGCTGAACACACTCAAGGGCGGAACAGGACTGAATGCCACCGACTTGGGCGACTTGCGTCAAAAACTAGGCATCGCCAACCCCAGCAATCCAAACGATGAGTATTTGGATTACTGCGCCGACACTCGACATCAACCGAACAACACGATCCAACGTGTCGATGGATCCACTTCAAACGCTCTCTCCGATGTGGCGGATGGCTTGATCATCAAGGTTGGAGACGATCAAGTGATGATCAATCTTGCCGATGGCAAGCAGTTCGCGCGGACACATACCACCGGATCGACCCGGACGGATTGGACCACACCGGTCGATGCCAATCTTACGGAGTTGGAGAGCGAATCTCAGATTAGGGGAATGGCGGACGGCGCAATCGCCTACACCACTCAGAACGCTTGGCTCCCTCAATACCCAGACAATACACGCCCCGCTAAAGTGATCATCGCGCGGGTCGGTGAATATTTGATCGCTTGCGCGCGCTACAATATGTGGTGGTCTCCGCGCCCCACGGTAAGCACATGGACGGAAGTGCCGTGGCGTTGGGAG
>MEIF01000095.1 GCA_001750645.1 Gammaproteobacteria bacterium AqS3 | reverse complement strand
GTTTGCTAGTTTCCCCGGGCGAACGCATCGACGGACCGCTGCAGAGCTGCTCAAGGATTGCTTCTGGTTTTTGTTAGAATGAAATCATCGTTGTTCATCCTAGGAGAGAGCGCATGGAAGACGAGGGACGCAAGCAAGAGATCATCAACGCTCTTGATGAGCTGAACGGCGCTGCGGAAGAATTCGCCGAGGAGGTTGAATCCCACGAAATCGACGGAAGGCTGGAGGTGGCGCTGGACCGCCTCAGGGCCGCTTTGAAAAGACATCTCTGCGAGTTGTCTGAAGATCTCCCAGACTCTTCCAAGAAGGTTTTCTTGGATCAGGCCAAGGAGCACGAAAAGCATGCGGACAGGCTGGAGAAGAAGCTCGACGCACGCTAGGCAAGATCGGCATGAACGGCGGCCTGCCCGAAGGATTTGGGGCTCGACGTCTTTGGTAGAAAAAATCTTGTGGTGCAGTCGGCTTTTGAGCCCGGCAGGCCCGCTTCGCTTCTTCGTCCAGGCATGTGTGCCGCGCCAGCCATGCCCTTCCCTATCAAGGAAGCCCGGGTTGGAATGTCGCTTTCATGATGTGCTATAATCATAAAGATGCAGATGCGGGTCACGCAAGAACAGCTCCAGTTTCTAGCCGCCGTCGCGGCACGAGCGAGGGGATGGGATGACCAGCGACTGAACCGCGAGATCATAGTTGCCGAGGCGGCTCGAGGCGAGCGGGAGGAAGTGTCCGCAGTCATCGCGAGTCTCGTCCACGCCCTCTGGAGCGTCGTCAGCCTCACACGCGATGAAGACACAGGCAAGGCGGTCGCCGACGCGATCAAAGATCGCCGGGAGAGGACGGTGCAGGCGCAACGGCTCGCTCGTGCAATCCAAAGCATCGTCGACCAGACGCCGCAGCAGGCCGTCGCCGGTCATCTCGCTCAAGCCCTCGGCAAGATCGTCCAGCTCAAAGCGATGCAGGAAGAGGCCAACCGGCTCGCCCTGCTGGAAATCGAAGCGAGGAAAACCCCCGAGATCAGGCTAGCTATCGTCTTCCCGCCGCCAAGCAAGGGCGACCACATGAAAACCACGTCAGAAGAGAGGGCGTGGATCAAAAGCGAAGCCCGGCGTATCAAGGATGGACGCTATTTCGCGCAGAAGAAGCAGAGGGAAATCGAAAGAGCGAGGAGGAAGGAGCGCACGAGCACGCCGGCCGCCACCCCGCATAAGCCACAGGGGCATCTCCGGCACTACCTCGACCACCGGTTCTATCCTCTGGTGCTCGCTGACTGCGCCAATAAAAAGCCGCACGTCATGACGAAACGGGAGAAGCTCGTCAAATCGTTGGCGAAGCTGTATGAGAAGGCTGGCGGGAAAGACCTGCTCGCCGGGCAGAGCAGCGAGCTCAAGCACGTGTTGACACTCACCGCGCCCGACCTGCAACTAATCGGCACTGTGGAAGACTATCTCGGGCATCCCCAGCTTGTGGATGGATGCTGTCCGCACTGCAACACATCAGTCGAGCAACTGATGCAAAGAGGCGTAAGGAGTGCGATGTATCACATCAGATTCTGCGATCCGGCATACAAAGAAAAGCAGTCGCGCAGATGGAGAGACTGGCACGCCGGGCGGACGGCTGAGGAAAAGCGAGCTACAGCGAAGAAGAGGATCGCGACCAAGCGCAAGAACGGCACCGCAAGCGGCGGCAAGTGGATCAAGCGCGGCAAATGGTATTGCTTTGAGAATTTTGACGGCTCGGTCATGTGCGGCATTTTTTCTGAGGGAAGGGATAGGAAACGCGTCCACGACTACCGGAAAGGATGCGACAAGCACCGCGCACCGCCGCGGGGATGGTTCGAGGAGTTCGACTATGTCAGCGAAATGCTGGACTCGCCCTACGAGATTGAGCAGGAGTTGCTGATGATTGCGCGGTCTCGCGGCTGGATCGTCGACGGCGAGGCGATCGAGGGCGCAACGCTGGAAGAGATCGTCGATCTGTTCGAAGAAATGCTGGTGATGCGGCTCGTGGCGTAGGAAGCTGACGGCGCGGAAGGAACGAAGCCCTCGTCATTAACTTCCCGCGCTAACAAGGCGTGACGCCGACGGCGCCGACGGCGGCACCCCGACCATCTCACCAAGGCCGGGACCACGTGGCTACGCTACGGCGTGAGCTTCTAGCCCGGGCTGGCAGCCAGCCGCAAGAGGGCTTTCGGGCCCCTTTTTTGCCGGCAAATAGGCGAAATCGGCCACTTTCTCAATTTTCACGGGTAAATGCCATGCGCGTGGCTTATAATCAAAGCACGACTTGCGCTAGACTGGCAACGCCTAAAGAGACACACGATGTCCATAGTGAAAAACTATCCCGAATACGTAGCCAAGCGTGGCGAGGGCATGCGCTATGTCGTGATATTCCGCGACCCCAAAAAGCCGGGGGAGGAATACGATGTGCGCATCTTCGGCTTGGAGGAAATAACGGGCCAGGATAAAGAGGGTGGCATTGACCCCCTCCTCGAGAAACTCCACCCTCGCCAAGGGATGAAGGTGGTGGCCTGGGCCTGCACCCCCTGGTTCGAAAACATCGAGCAGAAAGTGTATCAGGCCGGCATACGCGAGCTGAAAAGAATGATCTTCGGCACCGACCTGTCGAGACACCCGTATATGATCCTCAATCGCGAGGATTTAATGATGGAGAAGTACGCCCATGGAGGGCAAAAGCATATTCTTGATGTTAAGGAGCGGATGAAGAAAAACCCGCGTCTGAAGACTATCAAAGACTTCATGGGTTTGATGAATAAGCCTTGAAGCGTCGTCAGTCCTTCTGATGTGGCAGGCATCAGGAACGCGCTTGTTTTGCTGGCTTCATTCGTTCCAGCTCGCCTACGGAGTTATGCTTCTATCCAGCTCGGCTCTTCACCGTCTAGCTCGATGATGGTCTGGCGGACGACCGCAAGCACTTCGCTTAGCGTCCAGCGCGTGGTGGCTTCCTGCCCTTCGGCCTTCCAGTAGCCGCCGCTCTCGGTCTCCGCCAGATCGACGGCTTCGCCTATCGGCATCACCCGGGCGTCGGCCTTCTCTTCGACCCCGCTCGCGGTGTAAAGACCCAGCCGGACATGGACGACGGCCTCAGCTAAGCCAGTGTTCTCAACGCGGCCGTAATAGAGGAAGCTATAGCTCAAACCCGTGTATTTCCTACGGCTGAGCTCGCCTTTCCGTTGCTTGACTTTGCCAGTGATGCCCACCTTGATCGACCGCCCTTCTTCCGCCATAGCGATGTAGAGGGTCTCGCCAGTGCGTTCAAGGGAACGGATGCGGTTGGCTTGCGCGATTTTCTGCACCGCGGATTGCTTGGCTTTGACCTCAGGACGGTTTTGGGCGATCTTGGCGGCGGCACTCTTCCTTTCCCTGACGCCGGGTCGTTTGCAGGCGGCGATTGCCGCGGCAGAACGGCGCTCCCGTACGCCGGGCTTAGCGTTGCCCTTGAGACATCCTTGCCGGTGCCGTTCCTTGACCTCAGGACGGGCATAAGCAGCTTTGAGGGACGCATCCCTTTTGGTCTTGACCTCAGGACGATTTTGGACTTCGCGCTGAATCGCTCCGCGCCTTTCCTTCTCGCCTTCCTTCGCCCATGCTTTCTTTTGCGAGGCCGACATCTTCTCCTTGACCTCAGGACGGTTTTGGGAAACCTTGAGAGACGCCACACGCTTCTTCCTGACCTCGGGCCTGTTCTGGGCTTCCCTCTGCACCTCCGACATCTTCTCCTTGAACTCGGGGCGACTGTGAGATTTCTTTATGGCGGCGGACATCCGTGCCTTGGCCTCTGGGTCAGCCCAAGCCTTTTTGATGCCGGCGGACTGCCGTGCCTTGACCTCGGGCCGGGCAAGCGCAGCACGCGACACCGCTGATCTATGCGCCCTGACCTCGGGACGGGCGAGCGTCTGCTTCTGCATCCAGCGTTGCCGCTTGCCCCTGAGGTAGGGCTCGCCGTTCGGCTTGCGGTCAGGGTAGTCCGCCCACGGACAAACGGGGCCTACTCCGTCAGGCGGCGCGCTGCTTTGTTTGATCGACATGTCTGTATGCTTTGGATGCTTGCGGAAATGAGTTTGGCAGATATGGTTCCTATTATAGTATAAGGCGGCAGGCGAAGGGCTGGATGCCGCGCCCTCGCGCCAATCTAGAACAGGCTAGCCTGCTTTGGCAAAACCGGAATGTTCCCCCCGAAATCTCCTTCAATCTTGATGATTTCCAGCGAAGCTGCTATGCGGCTCAGAAAAACTTTCCGCACTTCATCAGCGTCCGCAGCCAGAATCACCTCGTTCTGGGGGTGATTGTAATGTCCGTGAATTTCCTGTTCCACGTCATACGGCGTTTTGCCATCCTTCGCCCTGACATGGACCAGCAGATCATAGCCGTTGAACTCGTGCGGCTTCATCCAGTCATACCAGCCCTGGGAGATGAACTTGCTTGCCCGCGAGCCCTTGCCAAGCGGATGCGTGGTAAAGCCCACCTTGGCTCCCGGCTTTCCTTCAGGATGCTTGAAGTAATACAGGAAGGCGATCATGTGCTTGTCACGGAGGATGTTGCCCCGCCATGTTCCCCGCGCCTGCAGCTTCGCCTTGACCTCGGGCTTATTCATGCCTTCCCGTGTCGCTAGCTGGTGCTTTTCCTTGAACTCATCCGTAGATGTGGCTGCCTCATATCGAGCTTTTGCTTCGGGCGTGCTGCGTCCCGCGCTAACCTTCTTGCCGTGTTCCCGCCTTCCAGCACGCCCTTGTTCTTTCCAGTAGGCGCGGTTTTTCTTGCGCAGCTTTTCCTTGACGGCAGGATTCGACTGCGCTTCCTTGATTGAAGCCCGCAGCCGGGCATTCGTTTCAGGCTCCATCAGTGCCTCGCTTACTTTCCGCCCATGCTCCCGCCTGTCTTCCGCACTTGCGGCGTCCCAGCGTTCCTTTTGTGTCTTGCTGGCTTTTTCCCGGCGTCCAGGCTTTTGCCATGACTTGATATGTCCTTCCCGCCTCCTGGCTTTGACCTCGGGGCGATCAAGGGCTTCCCTCACCAACTCGCCGTGTTTTTTCTTGTAGTCGGCATCCTTGTGGCGTTCCTTGCTAGCAGCCGCAATCTTCGCAACGACCTCGGGGCGGTTGTTCGTTGCCCTCGATATCTGCTTCTTTTTGAAGCGGGCCTCCTTCGTGTGGTTGAGCTTTCCTCCCGTGTGATGGAAATCCGGCATTTCCTCGGGGCAAGTCGCAGCCGCGACTATGCGGTAGTAGTCCCGCCTATGCATGGGATAGACATGCCCCAGGCTGTCGACCTTGCGATCGTCCCGACTGTCTTCCCTTTCATCACCGCCGGGCAGCCCCATCCCGGCCGGACCTTCAGCTTCAGCCTCCGCCGCCGGATGCCCTCCGCTCTTTTGATCGTCAGGCTCCCTGTTCAGGGATTGTTCCTGTTCGGAATTCTCGTGCATAATTAAAATCAACTCCTATAGATGTTTTGGAACTATTATACAACGGCTGTCAAGGCCTTTCATAAAAAGCCATCATCGCGGACACTTTAGCATTCCAAGTCGTAATCCGTCTCCGCTTTGGCTGGCACCCTCGGAATCGGGCTATGCTGAGGTGTCCACAATGTACATTCAGGACGGTCAAAACGCCCAAACAACCCCGTCAATATTTGCCTAAGGGCCAAAAAGGCGCAAAGCTTCGTCATAGCCGCAAGGCCACAGGTCGTGATCATCAGAGAGTCTGCCCTTTCCTACTTTCATCCAAGCCTCCGTCCGACGGCGCACTAGCCGCTACCCCGGGCGCTCCTCCATCAGCTTCCCCTGCCGCACCGCAACGCCTCCCAAGTTAGCTGGGAGAGGCTCCAGCCCCTGCTCGGGCGCTACCCTTTCCCGAGAGCATCAAGGTCGGCCGCGGCGTCCACCTCGATGATCCACCTTTCAGCAGACATGCGGACCGGCATGCCTATGAGGTCATGGCCCCCGCCGGGACGGAAGCGCAGGTAGCCGATGTCCTCGCATTTTTTGGCTGCCACCCGGTAGTCGGCCTTGCTGCTGAAGGTCAGGCGGTAGCGCTTCACC
>MEIF01000094.1 GCA_001750645.1 Gammaproteobacteria bacterium AqS3 | reverse complement strand
CGCCCGAGGCGGTCAGGGTGATGGTCGGGCTTTCATTGCGGGTGTCGGCATCCTCGAGCGCCCGCACCGTCAGCTTCTTCGCGACATCCCAGTCGGCCGGGGTGAAACTCAGGTCGGCCGGGGTTGAGACCGTCCCGGCATCGCCGCTGACGGCGCTGACGGTGACTGCGGCGCGCGGCCTGTGCGTCAGCCTGACGCTGTAGGTGGCGCCGGCGCCCTCGACAGCCGACAGTACCGGCTCGGCGACTTCAATGCCGCCGGCGATCGAGTTGACCACGGTGAACTCGGTGCGGTGACCCGCCAGGCTGTAGCCGCCGCCTGTGACGCTCCAGGTGATCGAACCCTGCGGATCCCGCTCGCCCAAATCGACCCTGCCCCGCACCAAGACGCTCTGCGGGACATTCCAGTTGTTCGGGGTGAAGGTCAGCGGGGTGACCGATGGGCGCTCGATGCCGATGAAAGAGATCGGCCCGACCCTGACGTCGGCCGAGGGGCGCCGGGTCAGCACGAGGCTCAGGTTCCGGTCGACCCCGAGCTCGGCGGCGCCGCTCAGCGCCAGGGTGCCCGGGAAGTCGGTGTCGGCGATGGCCACGGCGTAGCTGCGCGCCCCCCAGCTCTGCGTCCCGCCGCGGGCCACCAGCGTCACGGTTGCCGTGTCGTCGCCGACGTCGGCGTCGTCGCCCAGCACGTTGTAGAAGGTCTGCGGCGTGTTCCAGTTGGCGCTCGTGAAGCTCAGCTGCGTGATCGCGGCCGCACCGGCGGCATCCGAGGCAAAGCTGACATCGGGGTTGTCCGAGGTCAGCGCCACCGTCACGGTCACGCCGGCGGCCGGCTCCCGGGTCAGCGCCACGCGGCTGGGAAGGGGTGCGGCGCCCTCGGTGCCGGCGACGTCGGCGATCACGCTCAGGCCCGGGTCGCGGTCGTCGTCCCGCACCTCGACGGCGATCGTTTCGACGAATCCGTGCGTGTAGTTGAACATGTTGTCGTTGCCGGGCAGCGCTGTGATGCGGATCTCGGCCTTCTTGACCGCCTCGGTGAAGCTGCTGTCGTCGACCGGCGTGATGGTGAGGTTCTGGTTGACATGCCAGGGCGTTCCATAAGTATTGGTATTGGCAAAGTTGACGAGGTTCGGGGTGACCGTGAACACGTCGGGGTCGGAGGAGGTGACCGTGAACGCCACGTGGGCGCCCGGATTGGTCGCCGGGCGCAACCCCAGCTGCACGGCGGCGCCGTCCTCGTCCAGCGCCACGGGCTCGTGGGTCGCCAGGAAGCCGTTGATGTCATCCTCCACGACGGTGAAGGGCACGGCGAAGGAGCCGCCGGGGAAGGCCGAGAGATCCGCAGCCGAGCTGCCGGCTTCGATGTCGACCTGGATCTGCCCGCCGCCGTCGACCCGGTCGTCGTCGGACTCGGAGTAGACGTTGATGACGAAGAAGGGCGAGGTCGCGGAAGTCCACGTCGAGCTGCTGACCTGAACCTCGGCGCTGCCCTTGATCTTCTGCGGGCTGGAGACGCCGGTGACGGCCTCGAACTGCAGGCTGCCCGAACCGGGCGCCTTGTTCTCGCCCACCTCGCTGGAGGTCACGGTGAATTTCAGGAGGCTCTGGGTCGGCCGCTGCGAGAGGTAGATGTTGAGCTTGGTCGCACCGCTGTGCCCCTCGAGAATCGTGGTGCTGCCGGTCGGCGAGTAGGTCACGGTCGAGGCCGGGGCGGCCTGCTGCGTGTCGGTGATGGAGACGCTGACCGAACCGGTGGCGCTGCCGAAGCCCCCGCCGGAGGCGCTCAGCGACACCGTAGCCGTCGAATTGCTGCCGTCGTCGTCGAGGGCGGGGATGACGTGGACCCTCTGCGCCGTGCCCCAGCTGGCCGGGGTGAAGGTCAGGCGCCCCGGCGCCACCGAGTGCAGCCCGGCGCCCGCACTCGGCGTCACCGTGACGTCGCCGGTCGGGGCCGCGGCCAGCCTGACGGTGAAGGAGTCCGAGTCGCCCTCGTCGATGCTGAGCGCGCTCGCCGAGAGCGTCAGCGAGGCGGTGTCGCCCTCGGTGATGTCGACCTCGACCTCGGCGCTCTGCCCGTCATAGCCCCCGCCGGAGGCGCTCAGCGACACGCTGCCGATGTCGGCGACGGCATCGTCGTCCTCGACGGTGACGGCCGAGACGTCCTGTGCCGTGTCCCAGTTGGCTCTGGTGAAGGTCAGCGAGGTCGGGGTCACCGAGGCGATGTCGGCGCCGGTGCGCAGTGCGACCGTGACGTTGGCCGAGGGACGGCTCTGCAGCTTGACGGTGAAGCCGGCGGCGCTGCCCTCGGCGGCGCTGGGGGTGCCGGAGACGACGAAGCCGATCGGGGTGGCCTCGTCGTCCCGGGTGCGCACCGAGAAGCTGCCGGTGACGCCGCCGTAGCCGCTGCCGGTCGCCACCAGGGTGATGCGGTCGAGGTCGTCCTCGGCGTCGGCGTCCTCGCCGAACACCGTGTAGAAGGTCTGCGCCGTCTCCCAGTTGCCGTCGGCGCCGCCCGTGAAGGTCAGCGAGGTCAGCGGCGTCGTGCCCGCCTGGTCGGAGGCGAAGCTGACGCCGGAGCCGGCCGAGGCCGGCAGCAGGCTGACCGTGACGTCGCTCCGGGGCTGCGCAGAGAGACTCAGCGTGCGGGCCACTGCGGCGCCGCCCTCGGTGCCGACGACATCGGCGACGGCGCTCAGCCCGGCGCCGGTGACGCGCGCGGGGTTCTCGCCGACCACGACGGCGATCTCCTTCTCGACGTCGATGTAGCGCTCGGCGTTGTTGACGGTCGAGGACGCCGTCAGCGTGACCGTTGCCGTCCTCGGCTGCGTCGAGTAGCCGGCGTCGTCTACGGCGCTGATCTTGAACTGCGGCGTCGCCCCGGAGCCGGTCGCCGTGAGGCTCTTGGAGGCGCTGCCGTCGCTGAAGGCCGCCGTCGCCACGGCGGTGTCCGAGGAGGCCAGCGTCACCACCACCGGGCTCTGCGTCGGCGCCGAGCCCAGCTGCACGCTCTGGGTCGACTCGGCGCCCTCGACGAGCTCGACGCGCTCCGAGGAGACCACCAGCTCGGCGTCGCCGTCGTCGTCGACGACCTTGAAGCGCACCCTGAAGTCCGAGGTCACGGTGCCGCCCGCGGCGCCGTCGGGGTGGGGGCCGACCACGCGGATGTCGAGCCCGGCATCGTCGTTGTCCGAGTCGGAGTCGGCCAGCGCCGTGATCGTGAAGTCGTAGTGGCCCGGGTTCTGGCTGCCGTGCGTGAAGTCGCTCTTGCCGGCGGTGCCGCTGTGGCTGGAGGTGCCGTTGACGGTCGACCAGCGGAGGTCGCCCTGGACATTCGACACCGTGAAGCGCTCCAGGGCGCCGCCCGCGCGCGGCGTCCTCGGGTAGATGCGCAGCTGGATCGTGTCGGAGGCGCCCTCCTTCAGGACCGTCCGCGACTGCGTGAAGGACGGGCGCCCCCGCTCGTCGTCGTCGACGCTGACGGCGACCGTCCGGGCGGGGGACGTCACCGAGCCGCTCGAGGCGACCAGCGAGATCGTCGCGGTGTCGTCTTCGGCGTCGGCGTCGCTGCCGGCGACGACGTAGACGGTCTGCGCGGTGTCCCAGTTGTCCGCCGTGAAGCTCAGGTCGTCCGGGGTCGCCGAGGTGGTGATCGACCCGGCCCTGCTGATCCGCACGCGGATGTCATCGCTCGGCGCCGCCTCCAGCTCGACCGTGAAGCTGCCGGTGGTCCCCTCGGCAATGCCCAGCGCCCTGGCCGAGAGCTTCAGCCCGACCAGGCCGGCGTCCCTGCTGAGCACGCGGAAGCTGCCCATCAACCCGTTGTAGCCGCCGCTCGCCGCCGACGCCGTGATGCTGACGGTCTCGGTGGCGTCGGCGAATTCGCTGCTGTCCGGGACGGCGGCGAGGACGATGCTCTGCGGCGTGCTCCAGTTGGTCGTCGTGAAGCTCAGCGTGGCCTGGTTGCCGGATGTCGAGGGGTCGGTGTCGACCGTGACGCTGCCGGTGTCCGATGAGGCGAAGGTCAGCGTGACGGCGTCGCTCGGGGCGCTGGCCAGCCGGATCGTGCTCACCGTCAGGGTGTCGCCCTCGTTGATCGTCACCAGCGGCCCGGGCAGGCCGACCAGCTGCACCGGGATGCCGTTGTCATCGACCGAGATCGTCATGACGCTCTGCGCGCTGGTCTGGCCGGTCCAGGTGGCGCTGACGGTCGCGGTCTCGTCGTCGGGGTCGTTGTCGCGGGCGGCGCTGACCGCGACATCCAGGCCGCGCTGCCAGTTGCCGGCGTTGAAGGCGAGCGCCGTCTGATTGCCCGCCGCGGCGGCGTCGGTGTCGAGCGTCACGCCGGTGCCGGCGGCCGGCTGGGTGAAGCTCATCGAAAAGCCGGCGGCGAGCGACGGCGCCTGATCCAGCCGGACGTTGAAGCTCCCGCTGCCGCCCTCGTTGATCGTGATCGTCGAGTCCTTCGCCGGGGTGAACACCGGGGCCGGGTAATCGTCGTCGCTGATGCTCACCGACAGCCTGCCCACGACCCCCTGAAACTCGAATCCCGAACCGGTGAGGGTCAGGGTTTCGGTTTCGCCGTTGACATCGGCGTCGTCCCCGGCCGTCAGCGTGACCGTCTGCCCCGTCTGCCAGTTGCCTGTGGAAAAGCTCAGCGACGTCGGGCTGGCGGTGAGGTCGCTGCCGTCGGCGGTTTCGACTGCGACCGTCACGGCGCCGGTCGGCTGGGTGTCCAGCGCCACCGTGAACCTGGCGTTGCCGCCCTCGGTGACCGACAGCGACGCCGCCGGCACCAGCACCAGGGCGTAGCTGTCATCGTCGGTGACGGATACCGACACCCTGGCGCTCTGCCCGCTGTAGCCGCCGCCCGTGGCCGTCACGCTGATCTCGACGTTCTCGTCGAGGCCGTCGATGTCGTCGACCGGACTGACTTCGACGCTCTGCAGCGTGCTCCAGTTGGCGGAGGTGAAGGTCATCGTGCTCTGCTGGCCGGTGTTGCTGGTATCGGTGTCCGACAGCACGGCGCCGGTGTCGGGGTTCCTCACCGAGACCGTGACCTTGTTGCTGGGCTCACGGGTGATGCGCGCGGAAAAGCTGCTGGCCGAGCCGCCCTCGGTCAGGCTGATGGCGCTCTTGGAAATGTGCACCCCGTAGCTGTCGTTGTCGGTCACTTTGAGGGTGAGGGTCTTGCTGACGCCGCCGTAGCCGCCGCCCGAGGCCAGCATGACCAGGGTGACGGTCTCGTCGTCGGTGTCGGCGTCCTCGATGGCGCTGACCGCCAGGCTCTGTGCGGTGCTCCAGTTGGCGGTGGTGAAGGTCAGGCTGCCGGCGGGCGCCCTGACCGAACTCGGATCCGTGCTGCTGGTGATCCGAACCGTGACATCGCCGCTGGGGGCGCTGCCGAGCTTGACCGAATAGCTCGGGCTCTCGCCCTCGACCGCCGCCAGCATGTCCGATGTCAGGACGAGCTGCCTGCCGGCGCCGCCGCCCTGCCCCTGCACCGGGGCTGAAAATGCCGCCCCCAGCAGCAGCAGGGCGCCCGACAGCGCCGAGAGGCTCAGTGCGCGCCGCAGGCGGACTGTGGTGAGGGGCGGCGATGCACGCGAACTCACGGCTGTGACATATAGCCGTGAAGGATTCGATGCCGGGCATCAAAGAGGGTGAACAATTGAGCGCTCATTTCTGCTGATTCGCACCTCCCCGCGCGAGCCGCCCATTTTAGACGCTGATGCCGTGCATAAATGCCGATTCAGCCAGCCAAACAACCTGCCCCGAGCTGAACAGCTTTTGCGGCGGCGGGCCCGTCCGGTGCGGGCCGGCCTGCTGGGGGAAATGACATGGATAAAAAAGGGGGAAGTCGCTGCACAAGCTGTGGAATTGCGCTGCGCTGTCGTGGGGACAACCTGACCAAAACCGCCCGCTGCATCGGTGCCGCCAGCTCGGCCAGCTTGATCAGCAACCGTCAGAGCGGGTTCAGGGCGGCTTCAGAGCCGGCCTGGCCAGTGAAAATCTCACTCGAAAATCCCTGCTCACGGAGCCCCCTCTCAATGGGGTTATACTCGCCCCCGACCAAGGCTTCGTAAGAGAGCTAATTTTTCAGTTTTTCAGCAACCCTATAGGAGACCAAACCGATGGACAATATTCATAACCG
>MEIF01000093.1 GCA_001750645.1 Gammaproteobacteria bacterium AqS3 | reverse complement strand
GGGCGGCGCTCGCCGGGGCGCTGCTGCCGACCGTGCTGCTGCTGGCCGGGCTGCTGGCGGCGCCCGGGCTGGGGGCGCACACGCGCTCGCAGTCGTTCTCGAAGTGGAGCGTCGATGCCGATCAGGTGCAGATGCGCTTCCACGTCAACGCCATCGAGGTGACCCGGCTGCAGGTGCTGCAGACCGATCATGAGTCGCTCGAGGCGCTGATGGCCTGGGAGCTGGCGCGCGGGCTGCAGGTCGCCGCCGACGGCGCCCGCTGCAGCCTCGACGGGGCGGGGACGCGCTACGGGTCTTCGCCCAGCGGGGTGCTGTGGGTCGAGCAGAGCTATGGCTGCCCGGCCGAGGTTGCGGCGCTGCAGATCCGCTTCGACGCCTTTTTTGGCGTCACCCCCTCGCACCTGCACTTCGCCCGGGCTGATTTTCTCGGGGCGCGCCACGAGCGGCTGCTGACCGACAGCATGCGCGAGGTCGAGATCGAGCGCATCGAGAACCCGCAGCGGCAGCTGCTGGCCTATCTGGCGCTGGGCGTCGAGCACATCCTCGGCGGCCCCGACCACCTCGCCTTCGTGCTGGGGCTGCTGCTGATCTGCGGCCTGCACCGCCGCCTGCCGATCGCCATCACCGGCTTCACGCTGGGGCACTCGGTGACGCTGGCGCTGTCGGTGCTGGATGTGATTCGCCCGAACGCTGCGGCGATCGAGGCGCTGATCGGCTTTTCGGTGATGCTGCTCGGGGTGCAGTGGGGGCTGAACCACCTGCATGAAAGCGCCCGTGACGAGCACGAGCGGGACGGGGTGGTGCGCTTCGCCCTCGGCGTCGGTCTATTGCTGCTCATCGCCGCCCCCATCCTCGGCGGCGGGGCGCTCGGGACCTGGCAGATGCTCGGGCTGGCGGCGTTCGCCGGCTGCTATCTGACCTTGGCCCGGACGCACGACGCCCTGCTGACGGTGACGACCCTGTTCGGGCTGATCCACGGCTTCGGCTTTGCCGGGGTGCTGATGGAGATCGGCCTGCCCGCCGACCGGATCTTCGGCAGCCTGCTGGCCTTCAACCTCGGCATCGAACTCGGCCAGCTGCTGTTCGTCGGCGCCCTGTGTGCAATGATTCCCCTCGCGCGCCGGCTGTTCAGCCGGACTTTTCAGGTGCATGCCGCCGCGGGCGCCGCCTCGCTGCTGTGCGCCCTGGGGACGTTCTGGTTTGTCGAGCGGGTGCTGTAGGGCCTGGGACTGGCCAAAGGAGCAAAGGAGGAATAGCGATGCTGCCGACCCTGATGATGATCGAGATTGCCGCCTCGCTGCTGGCGCTGGTGTATCTGATCCTGGCGACGATGCAGCAGCGGCTCTGCTGGGTTTTCTCCTTCGTCAGCGCTCTGCTGTTTGTGCCGGTGTTCTGGTCCAACAGCATGCCGCTGTTCACCGTGCTGCAGTTCTACTTCGCCGGCATGGCGATCTACGGCTGGGTGACCTGGGCCGGCGGCGACGACAAGCCCGAGCTGCCGGTGCAGACCCTGACGCGCGGGCAGAACGGGCTGGTGCTGGTGATCCTGGCGGCGCTGATCATCGAGACGCTGGTGGTGATGTACGTGTTCATGGACAGCGCCACGCCGCTGTGGCTGGCCGGCATCGACTCGACCAGCACCTGGGCGTCGATCGCGGCGATGGCGCTGACGGCGCGCAAGTATCTGGAGTCCTGGCTGCTCTGGCTGTTCCTGGTCAACCTGCCGCTGGTGGTCTCCTGCGTCCTCACCGGCCTGTTTCCGACCGCGGCGCTCTACGCCGCCTACGCGGTGATGTCGGTGTTCGGCTACTTCCGCTGGCGGGGCTCGCTCGCCAGTGCTTGAGGAGGCGCTGCGGCGCTACCCGGATGCGCGCGACTGGATCGCCGGGCGCCTCGGCGAGGGCTGTCAGTGCGCGCTGCTCAACGACGGCGAGGTCAACCGCTCCTACCTGCTCGAGGGCGCCGGCGAGCGGCTGGTGCTGCGGGCGCGCTGGGCGCCCGAGGCGCCGCACGGGGTCGACGCCGCCGTCGAGCGCCAGGTGCTCCGGCTGATCGACGGGGCCGACTTCGCCCCCGAGACCCTGCTGCACGGCGAGGGCGTGTGGATCTACCGCTACATCGAGGGCGAGGTGCCCGACGGCATGGCCGTGCGGGCGCCGGAGATGCTCGAGCAGATCGGCGCGCTGCTGCGGGCGGTTCACGACATCAAGGCCCCCGACCTGCCCAGCCAGTACCTGCCCCAGGTGCTGGCGGCGATGGAGGAGCGCGTCGCCCGCACGCTGGAGAGGCTGGGCGGCGATCCGGTGCTGAGGGCGGGCATCGAGCGGCTGCGCCCCAAGGTCGCCCCGGCGATCGAGGCCTGGCGCGCCGGTTCGAGCCTGTGCCACAACGATCCGCACGCCGGCAATCTGGTGCGCGCACCGGCGGGCTGGAAGTGGCTCGACTGGGAGTACGCCAACCGCGGCAGCACGCTGCTGGATTCGGTCTACTTCTGCCAGCAGCACTCGCTGACCTACGAGCAGAGTGCGATATTCCTCGCCGCCGCCGGCTGCGGCGATGCCCCCGATGAGGAGATTCACCTGATGCGCCTGCTGGCCGAGTACACCGATGCGATGTGGACCGTCCTGCTCCCCAACCCGCAGCCCCGCCAAGAGGGTTAGAATGCCTAGCCTTTTGAGACCCGCCCAGAGCCGTGTCGAGCGAGCGCTACTACCCGAGGCTTGAGAACCTGCTGCGCGTCTGTGCGGCCAACTACTTCGGCCTGATGAAGATCCTGCAGGCAGCCGACGAGGACAGCTCGCTGGTGCTGCGACTGAACTCGCCCGACGGGCGCAATGACGGGGTCTGGAGCGTGCGCCGCAGCGAGCAGACCCGCTACACCGAGATGCTGGTGCTGGAGCAGCACAACAAGCCCTTCAACATCCGCCTGCAGGTGCGGCTGCTGCACGACTCGAGCCAGGCCGAGGTGCAGGCGGTCGGCGGGGTGCGCAACCTGCGCAATTACGACAACGGCGAGCAGCACCGCTCCGATGAGCGCATGGAGTGGAACCTGCTGCTGACCGAATGGCTGTCGCTGTGCCGGGACCGCGCCGAGATGGTCCCGGCCGAGGAGGCCGCCCGCATCCTCGGCGAGGCGGTGTCGAAGGACTGATGGGGCGGACGGTCGTGCAAAGATTTACAGATGATGAATTGCTGGCCATGCTGAATGGCTCTGAGAGCAATCGGGTTGAGTTCAAACAGGAGCACAACAGAGGTACCTATGACAAAGTGCGTCAGGCGATCTGCGCCTTTGCCAACGACCTGCCCAATCACGATCAGCCCGGCGTGCTGTTCATCGGGGTCAATGACAGCGGCGAGCCGGTCGGCCTGGATATTTCGGATGAATTGCTGCGCAATCTCTCCGCCATAAAAAGCGAGGGCCGGGTTCTTCCCCTGCCGGTCATGACAGTTCAAAAACGACAGCTCAAGGGCGCCGATGTCGCCGTCATCACGGTCATGCCCTCGGATTTACCCCCGGTGCGGTATAAGGGGCGCATCTGTATACGCATCGGCCCCAGCCACGACACCGCCAGCGCACAGGATGAGCGCATCCTGAATGAGAAGCGGCGCTACAGAGACCTGCCATTCGATCAACAGTCCATGCCCAGTGCAACCATTGACAGCCTGTCTCGTTCAATATTTGAAAATGAATATCTGCCGCAGGCCTTCGCACCGGATGTTCTCGAAGCGAATGACCGCAGCTATGAGGAGCGCCTGGCCAGCTGCCGCATGGTGGTCTCAACTGAGGACACCACGCCCACGGTCACCGGCTTATTGGCCATAGGCAAAAGTCCTCAGGATTTCCTGCCCGGGGCCTACATTCAATTCCTGAGAATTAATGGAACGGAACTGGCCGATGATGTGATTGATGCGCACGAAATAAAGGGCAACATTGTTGCCATGCTGCGCAATGCTGAGGCCATACTCAGACTGCACAATCGCACTGCGGTTGACATCGTCTCGCAGCCGACCCATCAAATGACTTCTCCCTATCCCAAGCCGGCACTTCAGCAAATCCTCTACAACGCTGCTCTGCATCGAAGCTATGAGGGCAATAACGCTCCCATTAAGATCGTCTGGTTCAATGACCGAGTGGAGATCATCAGCCCGGGCGGTCCGTTCGGGGATGTGACGCCGGAAAATTTCGGCGAACCAAATATCGTCGGCTATCGCAATCCCGCCATCGCCGATGTCATGATGACTTATGGATTTGTGCAAAAATTCGGGCGCGGCATTGCGACTGCAAAAACCGCCTTGGAAGAGAACGGAAACCCGCCGCTGAAATTCAAGGTGGATTCACATTTTGTCTTCTGCATCCTGAGTGCCAAGCCATGAGCGTCCCGGTCCTGACATTTTTCAACAACAAGGGCGGAGTCGGAAAAACCTCCCTCGTCTACCATCTGGCCTGGATGTTCTCGAGTCTGGGCAGGCGCGTGGTCATCGCCGACCTCGACCCGCAGGCCAATCTGACTGCGGCCTTTTTGGACGACGAGGGTGTCCATGAGATATGGGAAAACCCCGATAAAAATGCCACGATCCATCAGTGCCTGTCTCCCCTGCTGACCGGGGTCGGCGACATCAATCAACCCAAACTGCTTGAGATCGACAGGCATCTTCATCTGCTGCCGGGAGATATGGCTCTGTCCGGTCTTGAGGACGAATTGTCAGAAAACTGGCCCAAGAGCATGGACGATAAAAACTTGTACCGCCCCATGCGCATCCTCAGCTCGTTCTGGCAGGTCGTGCAAAAGGCCGCCGAGGAAGCCAAAGCAGAGGTGATTTTGGCCGACATCGGACCCAACCTCGGCGCCATCAACAGGTCGGTACTGCTGGCCACGGACTACGTCGTCATCCCACTGGGTGCCGACCTGTTCTCGCTGCAGGGGCTGAAAAATCTGGGGCCGACTCTGAACGAGTGGAGAAGAAGCTGGCAGAAACGGCTGGGCAACTGGAATGACAGCGAGGAGAAAAACAGCCACCCCGATTTTCAGCTGCCAAAGGGCGGCATGCAGCCGATCGGCTACCTCTGCCAGCAGTACAGCGTGAGGTTATCCCGACCCGTCAAAGCCTATGACAAGTGGGTTCAGCGCATCCCTGAAACCTACAGGCAGGTGATCCTAAATAAGCTCGCTGAAAGTGAAAATATCAAGCAGCAGGAAGATCCTTTCTGCTTGGCTACCATCAAACACTACCGCAGTTTGGTACCGATGGGACAAGAGCACCGCAAGCCCATATTTAAACTCACCCCGGCAGACGGGGCCATTGGCTCACACGCCGGTGCCGTCCAGGATGCTCGTAAGGATTTTGAAGATCTGGCAAAGCGCATCTACAAAGAAATACAGGATCGGGAATCGCAGCCAGCGGCATCGGAGACATCTGCAGCAAAGGCCGCATAAACATAAAAGCGGCGGCAAATCTCTCCCGAGGAAACCCCTGAACCTCAGTCCTTGTAGGGGTTTCTGGGCTCGACACGGCGGCGGGTGAAGCGGCGGTAGTGCCAGAAATACTGCTCGGGGGCGCGGCTGATCAGCCTGGAAATGGCATCGTTCTGGGCGGTGACGGCGACCTCGTCGTCGGGGTCGGCAATGGCCTCATCGACCTCGTTGTAGATCACCTCAAGCCGCCCGCCCTCGCCGCGGATCACGGCCATGGCGAGCACGGCACAGCCGGTGCGGCGGATCAGCTCGGGCAGGATCGCCGGCGAGAGCCCCTCGCAGCCCAGAAACGGGGCGTAGGCGCGCTGCACGCGCCGGCCCGGGCGCTGGTCGGCCAGCATCGCAACCATGCCGCCCCGCCTCAGGCAGGTGTAGAGCCGCCGGACGCCGGACAGGTCGGCGGGGCACATGTCCAAGCCCCACTGTGAGCGCAGCCGCAGGATGGCGTTCTCGAGCGCCGGCTGGCGCGAGCGCGAGTACAGCGCCGCCACCGGCATGCCGACGCAGACCAGCGGGTAGGACATGTGCTCGGTGTTGCCCAGATGCCCGCCCAGCACCACCAGCCCCCTGCCCTGCCGCTCCAGCTCCCGGGCGCGCACCTGGAACGCCGTCAGCGAGTCGACGTCGTAGCGCGCCCGCTGCACCTCCAGCGACTGGTGCAGCACCGTGCCGTACTCAAAGGCGTTCTCAATGTAGAACTGCAGGGTGCTGCGGATGAATGAGTCGGG
>MEIF01000092.1 GCA_001750645.1 Gammaproteobacteria bacterium AqS3 | reverse complement strand
TCTTCCTGGAGTCGCGCTCCGATCCGGCGGGTAGCGAGCCGAGCGGGGACAGGCTGCGCACGGCGCTCAGCGCCACGCTGGGCTATGGCTGGGGGCTGCGCAGCGGCATGTGGACCCCGTATGCGGAATACCGCGTCCCCGGCTCGGCTCACGGTGCGACCCGCCAGACGGCCGGGCTGAGGTTCCTGCTGCGGGATCGCCTGCAGGGGCGCGCCTACGGCGAGCGGCAGCTCCACGCCAACGGCAGGGCGGCCAGCCGGGTCAGACTCGAGCTCAGGCGGCTGTTCTGACGGGGCGCGCGGTGCGCGGCGGCTCAGCCGCCGATCAGCTGATCAGCCGATCAGATCCCTGACGGCGTCCCGCTCCTCAATCAGCTCGGCGACGCTGGCATCGATGTAGCGCCGCGACAGATCGCTGATTTCAAAGTCGTCAATGACCCGGACGCTGCCGCCGTCGCTGAACAGCGGCAGCCCGCACATCAGTCCCTCGGGGATGTCGTAGCGGCCGTCGCTGAACACTGCGGCGGAGAAGCAGTCGCCGGCCTCGGTCGGCCGTGCCACCTGCATCACGGTGTCCAGCGCCGAGGAGGCGGCGCTCATCGCCGAGGAGGCGCCGCGCGCCTCGATGATGGCCTTGCCCCGCTGCTGCACCACCGGCAGAAAATCGCTCTCCAGCCAGGCCTGGTCGGATCCGATCGCCTCAAACCCCGGCTGCCCGCCGATCTGGGCGTTGAATACATCGGGGTACATCGTCGGGCTGTGGTTGCCCCAGATGCACAGGCGGCGCACGGAGCGCACCTCCGAGCCGCTGCGCCGGGCCAGCTGGGCGGCGGCGCGGTTGGCGTCCAGGGCGGTCATGGCCATCCAGAGCTGGCCCTCCTGCCGGGCGTGCGAGCGACCGATCAGGGCGTTGGTGTTGGCCGGGTTGCCGACCACCAGCACGCGGGCATCGGGGCGGGCGAAGCGACCGATGGCCCTGCCCTGGTCGGTGAATATCCCGCCGTTGATGCGCAGCAGGTCGCTGCGCTCCTCGATTTTCCTGCCGTCGACGACGATGCCGCGCGGCATCGAGCCCAGCAGCAGCACCCAGTCGGCGTCGCCGAAGCCGGTCTCGATGTCGGCCGTGCAGGTGATGTCGCCGAGGGCGCCAAAGGCGCAGTCGGTCAGCTCCATGGCGGTGCCCTCCAGCTTGGGCAGCACCGGCTCAATCTCGATGAGCTTGAGGTTGACGCGCACGTCGGGTCCGAATATCTCGCCGCTGGCGAGGCGCGGCAGCAGGGCGTAGCCGATCTGTCCGGCGGCTCCGGTGACGGCGACAGTGATGGATGAGTTCATGGCAGTGCTCCTTTTTGGCAGGTGAAGTTCAAGGGATTAGCTCGGCGGAAGCTCGAGGCGGTTGACGCCGTCGGCTCCGGGGGTGACGGTTCCGCGAACCCCGACAGCCTCGTGCTCCATCCAGCGCCTCCAGGCTGACTGGTCCGAGATGTCCAGCTGTGCGAGTGCGCGGGCGCCCTGGTCGGTTCGCCCGACGAAGAGCCCCAGCTCGGCGCCCTCCCGACCGTGCACCAGGGTGTAGGCCTCGACGGTGAAGCTGCCGTGCGGGGTTTCGTCCAGCGGGACTTTGACGGTGCTGCGGTCCCAGTCGGACTGCAGCGAGCGCGGGCGCCGCCAGTCCCCCGCAAACGGGCGGGTCGAGTAGATCCCGCAGGCGTGCTTGGTCAGATACCAGCCGTTGGCGGTTGAGAGCGCCCAGCTGCCCGGCTGCTCCCGGCAGCGCCGCATGGCGGCGGCGATGCCGTGCATGCTGTAGTTGTTGCCGGGGCCGCCGAAATAGGGCAGCCCTCCGGTCAGGGTCAGCGGCCGCTCGCGGTCGAGGCCGATCTCGTCGCAGGCCACCTGAACCGCGCTGGGGAAGCAGGAGTAGATGTCGAGGTGGTCGAGCTGCCCGGCGCCGATGCCGGCCATGTCCAGCGCCTGGCGCGCCATGGCCCCGAGCGCCGGGGCGCTGTGCAGGCTTTCGCGCTCGCTGACGAACCAGTTTTCATGGAGGTCGGAGCAGCCGTGCAGGTAGACCCAGCGCTCCTCGGCAATGCCGGCCGCGCGCGCGGCCTCGACCGAGCACAGCACCAGCGCGGCGGACATGTTGACCTGGATCACGGAGTTGAGGTACTTCGGGTAGGGGTAGCCGACCCAGCGGTTCTCGGGGCCGGGCCGGGCGATGTCCTCGCCGCTGCGCCGCTGCCCGAACCAGGAGTTGGGATTCTCCGCCGCCACGGCGTTGAAGCCCTCGAACAGGCGCCCCATGGCGGCCTGGTGCTCGTCGACCGAGCGGCCGTAGTGCGCCCGCAGCGCCGTCTCAAACAGCGGGTAGATGTGCGTCGGGCGGCTCATGCCGTGGCGCGCTTCATACTCGCTGACCCCGTCCCGGCTGCTGCCGATGAACTCCCTGTCGTCGACCTCCTCGTCGCGCCAGTCGTCGAAGGCAATGCCGGCCTTGAGCCGGCCGACCAGCGTCCTGAGCACCTCGCAGCCCGACAGCAGCACGGCGCTGAACTCGCCCGCGGCAATGCGCTCGGCGCAGGTGTTGACCAGCAGCTGCGGCGAGTTGCCGCCGACGCTGGTGTAGAGGGGGTGGATGCCTTGCGGGGCGCCGATGCTGCGGCCCAGCGCGCGCGGGAGGTTGCGGTAGTCGCCCGTCTTCAGCGTCGCATTGGGCGAGTCGGTGACCATGCCGACCACGCCGATGCAGTCGATGCTCCGCAGCAGGGCGCCGCCGCCGCCGGTGTCTGCGAGCGCCGCATCGGCGGCCCTCTGCATGATCTGAACCGGGCTGAGGCCGTCAGCGGGGGGGCTGCGATCGGTGAACTCGCCGCAGCCGACCAATACGGGCGTGTTGGCTTCAGTGCTCATGCGCACTCCCCGTCTGCGGCGGCCAAGTTTACAACCGCCGCAGCGGATTGCCTTACCATACCGCCCAGCGAAATTCGCCCGGTTCGATTTTGTGGAGCAGTCCTTCGCACAGGCAGTCGATCGCAGCACGACGGCATCGACCAAGTGGCTGCGCTACGCCGGGCGCGACATTCTGCCGATGTGGGTGGCCGACACCGATTTTCCCGCCGCCCCCGAGGTGCTGCGGGCGCTGCACCGGCGCGTTGAGCACGGCGTGTTCGGCTACACCGAGGTGCCCGAATCGCTGCTCGAGGCCGGCGCCGAGTATCTTGACCGGCGCCTTGACCTGCCGGCGCCGCCGCAGGCCCAGGTCTGGACGCCCGGGCTGGTCTGCACGCTCAGCGCCGTGGCGCTCATGCTCAGGGACAGCGGCATTGACCGGCTCGGCACCACGCTGCCGATCTACGCGCCCTTCCACCAGGGCCCGCCGGGCTGGGGGCTGCGGATGCAATACCTGCCGCTCGAGCTCGTCGACAACCGCTGGGTGCCCGATCTGAATCAGTTTCGCGAGCAGGTCCGGGATGGGCTGCGCGCCTTCTTTCTGTGCAATCCCCAGAACCCTGGCGGAACCGTCTGGCGCCGGCAGGAGCTCGTCGAGTTCGCGGAAATCTGCAGCGAGGGCGGGGTTCTGGTGTGCTCCGACGACGTCCACTGCGATCTCATCATCGACCCCTCGGTCGAGTACGTCAGCTACGCCAGCACGGGCGACCACGCCCGGGAGTGCAGCATCACGCTGGTCTCGCCCAGCAAGGCCTTCAACCTGGCCGGACTGGGCTGTGCCCTGGCGGTGGTCGAGGATCAGAAGCTCCGCCGCAGCTTAAGGAAGGTGCTGCGGCAGACCGTCCCGCACCCCAACCTGCTCGGCTTCGCCGCGGCCGAGGCCGCCTGGCGCTTTGGCTGGGGCTGGTTTGAGGGGCAGCTGGAGTATCTGCGCGGCAATGAGAGACTGCTGCGGGAGGGCCTCAACGCCGTCCCGGGCATCGAGGTCGCACCGCTCGAGGCGACCTATCTCTCCTGGGCCGACTGCCGCGGGCTGGCCGACTACGGCGTCGAGCCATCGGAGCTGATGGCGTGGTTTGAGGCCGCCGGGGTCGGCCCCTCGCCGGGCGCCGAATTTCTGCGGGAGGGATTTGCCCGCTTCAACTTCGGCATGCACCGCAGCCTCATCAAGCAGGCGGTTGAGCGGGTGCAGGCGGCGGCCGGACGCCTGCCGCTAAAATGACGCGCCCCGCCGGACGGGGCTCCGAACGGACACTGAACTGACACAGGAGGAGAGCGGGAATGAGCATGGATTTCAGCGGACGGGTGGCCATCGTCACCGGAGCGGGCGGCGGGCTGGGGCGCTGCCACGCCATTGAACTGGCCCGGCGGGGTGCGCGCGTCGTCGTCAACGACTTCGGCGGCGCCCGGGACGGCACCGGCGGCGGCAGCGAGATGGCCGACGCCGTCGTCGAGGAGATACGCAGCGCCGGCGGCGAGGCCATGTCCAGTCCCGCCAGCGTCACCGACGCCCAGGCGGTCGAGGACACCGTGAGGCAGGCCCTGGACGCCTGGGGGCGGGTCGACATCCTGATCAACAACGCCGGCATCCTGCGCGACAAGAGCTTCGCCAAGATCACGCTCGAGGATTTCCTCGAAGTCCTGCAGGTGCATCTGATGGGCAGCGTGATCTGCACCAAGGCGGTCTGGCCGCACATGGTCGAGGCCGGCTACGGGCGCATCGTCATGACCTCCTCGCCGAGCGGCCTCTACGGCAACTTCGGCCAGACCAACTACGGCGCTGCCAAGCTGGGGCTGGTCGGGCTGGTCAACACCCTGAAGCTGGAGGGGCAGAAGTACGACATCCGCAGCAACGCACTGGCGCCGGTGGCGCTGACGCGCATGACCGAGGAGCTGATGCCCGAGGACATGCACGAGCGCATCCTGCCCGAGTACGTCACCCCCGGGGTGATTTTCCTGTGCAGCGAGGACGCCCCCAGCGGCGCCGTGCTGTCGGCCGGCGCCGGGGTGTTCGCCTGTGCCGCAATGCACGAGAGCCTCGGCGTCAATCTCGGCATCGGCGAGGGGCTCACGGCCGAGCAGGTCGCCGAGCGCTGGGAGCAGATCAGCGATTTTGACGGCGCCCGCCGGCTCAACTTCGGCGGCGAGCAGCTGATCAAGTTCTTCGAGCGGATCGAGCAGCAGCCGGCCTAGCGCCGCAGCTCCAGCGCATCGAGCGCGCCGCTGATCTGCTCGGTGACGTGCTCGGCGACGTTGTTCGAGCTCCAGTAGTAGAGGTGGGACATCGGCTGCCAGGGCAGGAATGAGCTGACCCCGACCGCGATGTCCTCGTTGACGTTTTCGGCATAGCTGTCCGACAGCTCGCGCAGCGGATAGGCCAGCACGTCGCCCGGGGTGAAGTAGTTGTCCCAGCGCACCCGCCTGCGCAGTTCGGTCCACTCCATTGAGCGGGGGAAGAAGTCGCGCACGCGGGGGTGCGGAAAGCGGATCGCCGCCGCATTGCGGTTGGAGAGCTGGAAGATCGGCAGCGGGCTGGCCAGCGATGCAAAGCCGATGGTGTTTTCAAGGCGGACCAGCGGGGTGGAATGTTTGTCGATCAGGTTGAAGTGCTGCCAGTCCCAGATGTAGTTGCACAGCACCAGGACGCCAAAGGAGTGGCCGATCAGAAAGATGGGCACATCGCCGTGCCTGGCCTCGATTTCGGTGAGCTGGCTGATGAGGTGGCTCTGTATGGTCTGGTAGAGCCCGTGCTCGCTGCGGTGCCCGCTCTGATAGCTGGTCGCGGTCGCCAGCACGGTCAGCACCAGCCGGCGCAGGCGGTGCTCCTTCAGCTGGGAGTTGTTCAGCAGCTTGTGCCAGAGCCGCTCCTCGCGCTCGGCGATCAGGTCGTACCAGACGAAGGAGTGCCAGGTCAGGCGCTCGGCCAGGTCGGGGCGCTGCCGCTCGATTCGCTTGCGCAGCGGGGCGCTGTAGTCCTGCTCGGGTTTGCCCAGACCGTGGACCACCAGGACGTGGGCGGTGCTCGTGTGATTGTTCAGTGTGATTGCCCCTCTTGGCCCGGTTGATTTTGACGCATCGAGCGATGAGCCGGTAAGCAGGCAAATAGTATGGGACTTGCACACGCCAATGCACACGCGCTGATGGCGGCGGCGGGTGTTGGTCAGGGCGGGTCACAGCCCATGCTTATGTATCTATAATCCACCGGCATCGCCGGCGGGCGGTGCGTTCAAATAGGGAGGGTGCTGTGATGAAAAGCGAAGATAAAAGAGAACTCGAATATCCACCTATAGACATTAATCAGCCGACCCTGCTGAGAGAACATCCCCAGCAAACCCCGCCCAGAACGGGCTCCAGACC
>MEIF01000091.1 GCA_001750645.1 Gammaproteobacteria bacterium AqS3 | reverse complement strand
ACCGAGATGTAGTCGGCGCGGTGGATGTGCAGGTAGGGCGCACCCCACCGCCGAACCGAGGCCTGCGCCAGCGGGATGCGGAACAGCTCCAGCCCCGAGCGCCCCATGCGCGCCTCGATCGCCTCGGGGCGGAAGCCGATCTCCGCCAGCGCATCGTCCAGCCGCAGCGCCCGGAAGACCTTCATCGCATTGGGCGGGATCTGAATGCCGGCACCGACCTCGCCCAGCTCGGCGGTGCGCTCCAGCACCAGCGCCTCATGCCCCTGATGCAGGCAGCACAGCGCCGCCGTCAGCCCGCCAATGCCGCCGCCGGAGATCAGAACCCTCACCGCCTGCCGGCCCCTTTTTCATACAGGGGAGTGTTCATTCCGGCGACGCCTCCGCCACGCTGAGACCGCAGCATTTTAAGTCTGCACTGCTAAACTCGCCGCCGCCCGCCCCGCCCCGATACCCATGGCGCGTCACTACGGCATCAACGAAAACCCCCTGCTGCCGCCCCACTTCACGGACGCGCACCGGGCGCTGATCGAGTCCACCCGGGAATTCACCCTGCGCGAGGTGCTGCCGCTGGCCAACCGCCTCGACCCCGAGCAGGGGCAGATGCCGCGCGAGCTGATCGAGAAAATGGCCGAGATGGGGCACTTCGGCATCCTCATCGACGAGGCCCGGGGCGGGCTGGGACTGGGCGTGCTGGAATACTGCCTGGTGACCGAGGAACTCGCGCGCGGCTGGATGAGCGTGGCCAGCATAATCGCCCGCGGCAACGGCATGATCGGCGGCCTGCCGGCCTGCCTCGAGGACGAAATCCTGCCCCGCATGGCGCGCGGCGAGCACCTCGGCGCCTTTGCGATGTCCGAACCCGGGGCCGGCTCGGATGTCGCCTCGATCCGCACCCGCGCCGAGCGGGACGGCGACGAATGGGTGCTCAGCGGCCAGAAAATGTGGTGCACTTTCGCCGACGAGGCCGACTTCCTCACCGTCGTGGCGCGCACCGAACCCTACGACCCGGCGCACCGCCATCAGGGCGTCAGCCAGTTCTACGTCCCCAAGCAGCGGGGCGGCTTTCCCGAGGGCATTTCGGGGACGCCGATGCGGAAAATCGGCTATCACGGCTGGAAGACTTGGGAGCTGTCGCTCGACGGCGTGCGCATCCCGCTGGAATACCGCATCGAACCGGGCGGCAGGGATGCCGGGGACGACGCCGGGGGCTTCCGCCTGGCCGCCCAGGCGCTGGCAGTGCCGCGGGTCCACACCGCAGCGCGGGCCATCGGCCTGGCGCGGGGGGCTCTGGAGGATGCCGCCGACTACGCCCAGCAGCGCGAGCAGTTTGACCGCCCCATCAGCGACTTTCAGGCGATCCGCTTCAAGCTGGCGCAGATGGCGACCCAGATCGAGGCCGCGCGCCAGCTGACCTACGCCGTCGCCGCCAGCGCCGACGCCGGCGCCATGCAGCCCCGCCAGGCCGCGATGTGCAAGCTGTTCGCCAGCGACATGGCCGAGGCGGTCACCTCGGAGGCGCTGCAGATCTTCGGCGGCGCCGGCTATACCAGCGAGTTTGCCGTCGAGCGCCACTGGCGGGATGCCAGGCTGACCCGCATCTTCGAGGGCACCAGCGAGATCCAGCACAAGATCATCTCGGACAGCCTGCTGCCCCGCCCCGGCTCCGCCGCCTAGTGCGGCGCCTCCGAGGGGGATCCAGCTCCGCAGTGCGGTTCAGCAACCCATTCAGCCAGGATCACCCCGACCGTCAAAAAAAATAATCAGATGCCAATTCGTCACAGGCAGGGGCGTGTCAATAACGCCAATTATTCGCGCCGCATCTGAGATAACTTCTGTCTTTTCCGTTTAATGCGAGCCAAATGACCCGCAATATGCAGCCATCCCAAGCAAAGCCACGTTGCTCAAGAGCACCGTTGGCGAAGGACCACTCACTACCCGTGTGACCCGCAGATAAGATCAATAAAAAAACTGGAAATTTATATTCATAATCGTGTCTGACGGGAGCGACTCGGCTCGCCTACGATTTCTCATTGCCGCTCTCCTTCTCAGCAGCCTTGCGGTGCATCTTGATGCGCGGCAGTTTGAGCCTTTTCCGCACCAGCAAGAGCGCAAGTGCAAGCCCCACAAGTCCAATCACCGACGGGGACTGCCATTCGGCGGGCACCCCTGCGAGGTGCATAGCCGCTATCAGACCCGCGTAGAGCGCGATCCCGGCGATTAAGGACGTGGCAACGTATCCAAGCCGCCTTAAGAATTTGATCAGTTTGGCCATAGTGTTTCCCCGGTTGAATCGTGCAAATGTCCCGTTATGCATATAAGCCCCGAAAACTGCCGCCTGGGGGCGGCTCCGGGCTATTCCAGAAAGGTCGCAAAGTTCTCCAGCGGCTCCCGGTCGGTGACGAGCCGGTTGACCGGATCGGCCCCGTCCCGATAGCCCACGCTCATGCCGCAGAACAATATCCACTCGGGCTCCTCGACGCCCAGCAGCTCACGCACGCTCTGGTGATACAGCGACCAGCACTCCTGCGCGCAGGTGTCAATGCCCTCCTCCTGCAGCAGCAGCATGACGCTCTGCAGGAACATCCCCAGGTCAGACCACTGCGGCGGGCCCATCTGCTTGTCGACGTAGCAGAACATCGAGGTCGGGGCGCCGAAGAACTCGTAGTTGCGCTGGAACCAGCCCATGCGACCGGCCTTGTCCTCGCGCGGAATGCCGAGCAGCCCGTAGAGATCCTCCCCGACCTTGAAGCGAGAATCGCGGTAGGGAGCCTTGAGTTTTTCGGGATAGATTGAATATTCAGCGGGGCTGTCGGGCACCGGGTTGTCGGCCAGACGCTTGCGTATCGCCTCGCGGAAGGCCTCCTGGCGCGCCCCGCTGAGGACGTAGATGCGCCAGGGCTGAAGGTTGCCGCCGGAGGGGGCGCGCGCGCTGCGCTCCAATACCGAGCGCAGCACCTCCTGGGGGATTGGCCTGTCCAAAAATGCGCGCACCGACTTGCGATTGGCCAGCGCTTCGGAAACTTTCATCCGCCATCCCCACCTCTGCGGCTGCGAAATTATAGGGGCCGTTTTTATAATGCCGCCGAGCTCGCATTGAGCCGACTGTGGAATTTGTTGAACTGCTGCGTGAGAACAGCATCGCCGAAATGGTTCTCAACCGCCCCGAGCGCGGCAATGCCCTGACCGGGAAGTTTCTTGCCGAGATTGAACAGGCCGCGCTGTCGCTGCGCACCGAGGCCGACATTCGCGCCGTCATCGTGCGCGGCGAGGGGCGGCATTTTTCAGTCGGAGCCGACCTGAGGACGGGGCTCAGCCGGGGGGATGGCGAGCCCGCCCCGCTGCTGCTGCACCGGCGCCAGGCCGAACAGGGCTTTCGCACGCTCCGCGCCCTGCGCGAGATCCACCAGCCGACCTTCTGCGCGCTGCACGGCGTCGCCAGCGGCGGCGGCGCCTGCATCGCCACCGCCTGCGATTTTCGCATCGCCCACCCCGAGGCCCGGCTGGGCTATGGCGAGGTGCGCATCGGCATTCCGCTGATGTGGCGCGCGCTGCCGCTGTGCGTCGACCTGGTCGGCCCGTCCCGCGCCAAGCAGCTGGTGATGAGCGGGGCGCTCTACGACGCCGCCGTGCTGCGGCAGTGGGGGCTGATCGACGCCGTCGCAGAGGATCTCCCCGCCGAGGTGCGCCGCTGGGCTGCGGAATACGCCGCCCTGCCCCCTCTGCCCGTGCAGATGATCAAAGCCAGCGTCAATGCCATCGCCGACGGCGGCGCCCCGGCCGTCATGCACCAGGATGTCGACCAGTGGGCGCTGGCCTCACAGAGCGACGACTTCAGCGAAGCCGTTCAAGCCTTCTTTGAAAAACGCCCCGGAAGCTTTAAGGGTGACTGAGCTTTTGACGCCCGGCCTGAGCCGCCTTCCGGTTCAGACTCGGACATGCCCGCCTGATATCGCCTCAAAACGCGGCGGTCGGCATCGGCCTGGATGGGATAAATTCTTCTGTAAGTGTCTGAATTTCCCGACATTTTTTCAATATCCGCCAACCGCTGACATGCTTGAATCCGCTTTTTTTGTGTTAATGCGCTCGGCAGAGAACTTGGCATTGGGAGCGTTCAAAATCAATGCAAGCCCCTCTCGCCGGCATTTCAGACATCTGGGTGGAATTCCACCTCAACTTATTTTTTTTTAGGAGATTTTCTTATGAATAGCAGAATAACCCGAAACAATCCTCGTTTCGAAGATGGCCCGTTAATCCGGCAACATTTGCTGCGGGTCAACGATGAGCGGGTGATCCGATGTCACGGTGCCGGCCTGGTGCAGGCGATTCTCGATCACTGGCGACCCGAACGAACCGACAACCGGCAGGCCACGCACTCCTTTGTGCACCTGGTCACCAACTGGATGCTGTTCATGCAGCAGCACCAGCCGGAACGCATGCAGGACGGCGATGAGCTCTCTGACGCCATCTTCGAACTGCTGATTGCGTACGAGGCCTGGTTTTCGGGTCAGGGTGTGGTGTGGCGTCAATATGTTGACGACAGCCGCAAGGTGCTGACGCAGTTTGACGAGATCAACGAAATGCCCAGTGCCAGCATCAGCTTGTCGCATTCGCTCGGCTCGACGGACAACCCCCCGGATACCGATCCGGGGCGGAACTCCAACTAGCCGGTCGCAGTGATGTCGTCGGAGGCGATGGGACTATCGTGAGGCCCTCCCTATACGAGGTCGCACGCCTCCGGCGGCATCCAGTGCGCGTCCCGGCCATCCCATTTGACATTGCAGCCGATGGGATTGGTCTGGGGCCGGCTCACTGGCGAGCCGGCCAGGTGCTCCTCAAGCGCCTGGTCCAGGTCAAATTGGGTGCTGGCCTCGCCCTGGCGGGGGTTGTCAATCGCCCTGCCGGTGTAGATCAGGCGAAGCCCGGCATCGAACACGTAGAAGTGCGGCGTGCGCAGCGCACCGTAGGCCAGGGCAACCTGCTGGCTGGCATCGTGCAGGTAGAGCCAGGGGAACTGGTGCTCCTGCATGCGCTGGACCATCCCCTCAAAAGAGTCCTCGGCGTAGGTGTTGGCGCTGTTCGAGTTGATGCCGACAAAGCGCACCCCGGCATCGGCGAAGCGCTCGACCGAGCGTCGCGTCATTTCATCCGAACCGGTCACGTAAGGGCAGTGATTGCAGGTGAAGAAGATCACCAGCGCCGGTGCTCCGGAAAAATCTGCCAGCGAATAAGTCCGTCCATCGGTTGCAGGCAGCGAAAAATCGGGCGCCGATGCACCCGGTTCAAGTGTGAAAGCCATAGCGGTTTCCTCTCCCGGTTTGCGGGGCGGATTATAGAATTGGATTTCTGGAGCAGGGGCTCTGCCCTGGGAGGAATTTCGGAGTGAACAGAAGCGTGACCCAAAATACCAGCCAGCCTCGCATTTCCCGGGCGATCCGCCGCGAGCGCAAGGCCGCCATCGACTTTTATTTTGCAGGCCAGAGTCCCCCCGTGCTCACCCTGAAGCAGCGGCAGCTCGCGCGCGAGATGGGGCGCCTGGGATGGGTCGCATATCTCTGGGGCTGGAAGGTCGCAGCGGCGTGCTACGCGGTCTGGCTATACCTTGACCTGTTTGTCTACCTGATCGGCTTCGGCATCCGCAATCCTCGGTCATTTCCCGGAGCGGTCAGGCTGGTCATCGACAGGCTGAAGAAAAGAAGGCAGAAGCGCGACTGATGGCTCTGGTTTGGACGTGTCGCTCGTTGTGCCTGGCGCATCCTTGGCGCGCGGCGGCGGTCGCATTGACGCGCTGGTGCAGTCGCTTCAGGGATTCCGCCAGCTATTCGGCTGGAGGCGGAGTCGACCTGATCCCGCCAGACTTGGCAGCTGAATCTGAAAGCCGAATTCGGCGACGGCACTGGGTTTGCGTTGTCTCCGCTGGATTGACTGGCGGCTCTGCTCTATGCCCTCTGCGAACCTCACCTTGTGTGGATCCGATTGCCTCTGAACGATTGGTGACGGAATATGCGGCGATGCGGGCATCTGCCGGCGGGGGGCTGCGACTGCATCGAGACGGTCAGCCTTCGATCCGAAGCGATGCGATTGCGGGGCGATGGAGCGGCAGCTGTCCCATCTTCAAGCGGATCGCACCAGCCGCACCGACAATGGCACTTGAAAGCCCCCGCTCTGATCGGTATAGTCCGGCATCCCCGATGCAGAGATGTCGCAGCATGCTCAGGGTTGCGCTATGTGTGATCGCGGCATCGGTCTGCTCTGTCCTGCCGGCAGCGGCGGCACCGGACATAAGCGAGCCGGATGTCCAAGTCGCCGCCAACGAATATGTGCAGCGTCATATTGAC
>MEIF01000009.1 GCA_001750645.1 Gammaproteobacteria bacterium AqS3 | reverse complement strand
CTGTGGCGTGGGAGTGGGCGTGTCCGCATCCTGCGCACCGGGGGTGTGCTGGTTTTCCATGGCGCTGATCTCCTCATATCTTGGAGAGGCGGGGAGCTGTGTTCCCCGTTGAAGCGGGCGAGTATAAACATATATAAGAGCTGGGACGGCGATGGGACTGCCCCCGGGTCACTGCAATTGAATGGGCTGCCGGTTCGAATCCCGCCCGGGGCTGAACGCCCCCGCCTGAAAAAATCAGGGCTCAGAGGCTGCGGTCTGTTCCCCGACTTGGATGTTCTCCTCTCTCGGTTTGAGGTCGGTGTCCCAGCGGTAGCGCACGCCGTTCTCGACCAGCGGGGTGCGCAGCGCCTCGATTTCGCTCCGGGTGTCGTACCAGCCGGTGATCACCCGCCAGCTGCCGCCGGGCAGTCGCTCGATGTCGACTTGGGAGATGCCCAGGGCCAGCGTCTTGAAGCGCAGGGCGTCGGCGTCGTCGTAGCTGGAGTAGGCGCGCGCACCCAGCACCAGCCGGTAGCGGTAGCCGGTCGGCACCCAGACCTCCTGCTCGGTGTCGAATTGCGGGCGCTTCAGGCCGTCCATGAAGTCGGGGTTGTCGTCGAAGTCGATGACGGCCTCGGGGTGGGGGGCCTCGAAGTGCTCGTAGGTCTTGCTGAATGACATCAGGATGATCACAACAAATCCGCCGGCCAGCGCCCAGCGCAGCACTACATCGACTCCGGGGCGCTGACGCCGAGGATGCCGAGGGCATTGGCCAGCACCTGGCGCACCGCCCCGCACAGCGCCAGGCGGGCGTCGCGCAGGGCGGTCTCGTCGTCGCGGAAGCGGTGGCTGTCGTACCAGCCGTGGAACACCCGCGCCAGATCGCCCAGGTAGTGCGCCAGCCGGTGGATGCGGCGCTCCCGGGCCATGCTGTCGATCAGCTCGGGATAGGTCCCCAGCAGCGCCATCAGCCGCTGCTCGGCCTCTCCGCTCAGCAGCGACAGGTCGGCCTGCGGGTCGGGTGCGTCGACGCCGATGTGGCGGAACAGGCTGCAGATGCGGGCGTGGGCGTACTGGACGTAGTAGACCGGGTTCTCCTTGGACTGGCTGGTGGCGGTGGTCAGGTCGAACTCGAGGTGGCGGTCGCTGCCGACGGCGGTGTAGAAGTAGCGGCAGGCGTCGGCGCCGATCTCGTCGCGCAGCACCGCCAGCGGGACGTACTCGGCGGCGCGCGTCGACATCTTGACCTTCTCCCCGTCGCGGTAGAGCGTGGCGAACTGCACCAGGTGAAACTCGATGCGGCCGGGGTCGATGCCCAGCACCCCGAGCGCCGAGCGCATGCGCGGGATGTAGCCGTGGTGGTCGGCCCCCCAGACCTCGATGACGCGGTCGTAGCCGCGCTCGAATTTGCCGCAGTGGTAGGCGATGTCGACGCCGAAGTAGGTGAAGCGCCCGTCGCTGCGCCGCAGCACGCGGTCCTTCTGCTCGAGCGGAACCACAGGGCGCCGTCCTCGGCCTCGTGCAGGGCGCCGGCGTCGGCGAGCTTTTCAAGCACGGCGTCGAGGTCGGCCTCGGTGATCTCCGACTCGCAGAACCAGCGGTCAAAGCCGACCTGCAGCTCGGCCAGATCGGCCCGGATGTTGTCGAGCATCCACTCCAGGGCGAGCTGGTGCAGCGCCTCCCAGCGCTCGGGCAGCAGCGCCTGGGCCTGGACGATGAGCGCATCGAGGGCGGCCTCGTCCTTCTCGGGAATTGCCGCCGGGGCGGTCTCGCACTCGAGCGCATCGGCGAAGGTCTCCCTGGCGCGCTCGGCGATCTCAAGGATGTAATCGCCCTGGTAGATTTGCTTGGGGTAGGGGATGTCGGGGCGGCGCTGCTGCAGGTAGCGCAGCCAGACGCTGAGGGTGAGGATCTGCATCTGCCGGCCGGCGTCGTTGACGTAGTACTCGCGCTCGATGCGGTGCCCCGCCGCCTCGAGCACCCGCACGAGGGCGTCGCCGTAGGCCGCCCCCCGCCCGTGCCCGACGTGCAGCGGGCCGGTCGGGTTGGCCGAGACAAACTCGACCTGAATCCGCTCGGGGCGCTCCTGCACGCGGCAGCCGTAGCGCTCCCCCTGCATCAGCACCTCGCCGATCACCCGGTGCTGGACGCCCTCCTGCAGGTGCAGGTTGATGAAGCCGCCGCCGGCGACCTCGGCGCGCTCGAGCCAGTCTGGGGCGTGGGCGTTGAGGGCCTCGGCGACGCTGCGGCCGAGGCTGCGGGCATCGGCGCCCAGGGGCTTGGCGGCGATCAGGGCGAGGTTGGTCGAGTAATCCCCGTGCTCGGGGTTTTTGGGGCGGCTGACCTGCAGCCGCTCAAGCTGCCCGGCCAGCGCCTCGGGCAGCGGTCCGTCGGAGCTGCACAAACTGTGGAGAAGGCCGTGGAGTTGTTTGCGGAGCTGTTGTGAATCCAGCACGCTCACCGGGCGCTGATGCGGACTTGGAGCACTTCAAAATCCCCGCCGTGCCAGCCGGATTTGGGCGGGCGTATGTTAGCATTGCCGCCGCTCAGAACCCCCGCCCGCTGCTGCTTGGAGACCATCCTGCTGATCACCATTCTCGGGCAGGACGCTCCCGGGCTGACGGCATCGCTGAGCCGCATCATTGAGCGCTCCGGAGGGGTGGTGCTGGACATCGGCCAGGCCGTGATTCACAACAAGCTGTGCTCGGGGATGATGCTGCATCTGCCCCATCCCAAGGACGACCCCCAGATCGCCGAGCTCAGGGGGGCGATGCGCATCTGGGCCGAGGGGCACGATCTCGATCTGGACATCGCCGTCATCAGCCACGATCAGTACCGGGACTGGGTGGATCGCAAGGGCAGCACGCGCCACATCGTCACGCTGGTCTCGCGCAAGGTCTACGCCCGGCAGATCTCGGCGATCACCGAGATCTGCTCCAAGCACAATCTCACCATCGACAACATCACGCGCCTCTCGGGGCGCGTGCCGCTGGACGGCGAGTGCGACTCCCAGGTGCACGCCTGCGTCGAGTTTTCGGTGCGGGGCGCCGTCGACAACAAAAAGCTCAGGCGCGCGTTTCTGCGCGTGACGCGCAAGCAGCCGGTCGACATCTCGGTTCAGGTCGACGACATCTACCGCCGCAACCGCCGCGTCGTCATCCTCGACATGGACTCGACGCTGATCACCGGCGAGGTGATCGACGAGCTGGGCCGCCACCACGGGGTCGGCGCCGAGATCAGCCGCATCACCCGAGCCGCCATGCGCGGCGAGATCGACTTCACCGAGAGCCTGCACCGGCGCGTCTCCCTGCTGAGGGGGCTGTCGGTCGAGGTCATGGGGCGCATCGCCGAGGACCTGAAGTTCAACCCGGGCGCCGAGCGGCTGGTGCGGACGCTGCACCACCTGGGGCTGCAGAGCGCCATCGTCTCGGGCGGCTTTGACTTCTTTGCCGCGCACGTCCAGCAGCGCCTCGGCATCACCTGGGCGCACGCCAACCGCCTGCGCGTGGTCGGCGGGGTGCTGACCGGCGAGGTGGTCGGCCCCGTGGTCGATGCGGCGCGCAAGGCCGGCCTGCTCAAGGAGATCTGCCGGCGCTCGGGCTATGACACGCGCCAGGCGATCGCGGTCGGCGACGGCGCCAACGACCTGCCGATGCTGGGGCGCGCCGGTCTGGGGATCGCCTTTCACGCCAAGCCGAGGGTCAAGAGCAACGCCCAGCAGACCGTCAACCACCTCGGGCTCGACGCCATCCTCTACCTGCTCGGGCTGCGCGACCGGGATCTGGACGACCCCAAGCTGCCCGATTTCGTCGCCGAGGCGCCGAGGCCCTCCTCCGCACTGAACCGGGTCGTCGAAAATGCGTGACTGCGTCGAGCAAGCCCTCGCCGAGGCCGCCGAGGCGCTCGACAGAGCTCGCCGCAGCGACGCCGTGCTCGATGCCATCACCCGCGCCGGCGAGTTGCTGGCGGGGCGGCTGGAGCAGGGCGGGCGCGCCTTCTCCTGCGGCAACGGCGGCTCGATGTGCGACGCCATGCACTTCGCCGAGGAGCTCTCCGGGCGCTTTCGCAACGACCGGCCTGGCATGGCGGCCACGGCGATCAGCGACCCCAGCCACATCAGCTGCGTCGCCAACGACTACGGCTACGAGCAGGTGTTCTCGCGCTACCTCGAGGCGCACGCGCGCAGCGGCGACGTGCTGCTGGCGATCAGCACCTCGGGCACCAGCGGCAATGTCGTGCGGGCGGCCGAGGTCGCAGGCGAGATGGGGGTTCACTGCATCGCCCTGACCGGGCATCCGGGGCGACGGCTGGGCGAGCTGGCCGAAGTCGAGATCTGCACCCCGGGCGGGCGCTATGCCGACCGCGTCCAGGAGATGCACATCAAGGTCATCCACATCCTGATCGAGCTCACCGAGCGCATCCGCTATCCCGACACGCCGCAGTAGCGGGCGGGCTGCCGGGCTCTACCAGTCCAGCTCGGCGGCCAGGTAGGTGACGGCGGCCCAGGCGGCGACGTTCTGCCTGAGCGATTCGGGGTCGACCTTGTCGAGCGTGTCGTTCGGCGTGTGGTGGTAGTCGAAGTAGTCGGTGCCGTCCTGGCGCAGCCGGAACACGCGCACGCCCTGCTGCATCAGCGGGAAGATGTCGGGGCCGCCGCTGGTGGCGGCCTCGCCCCGGGCGATGCCGAGCGGCGCCAGCACCGGCATGGCGGCGTTCAGCAGCGCCGCCGAGTCGGAGTCAAGCGCCCAGACGGCGCCGGCGCCGAAGTCGGATTCCGAGGCGGCGATGTGGTTCTGGATTTCGTCCTTGTGTACCTCGGCGTATTTGCGGGCGCCGATCAGGCCGTGCTCCTCGGCTGCGAACATCACCACGCGGATGCTGCGCCGGGGGCGCTCGGGCAGCTGGGCGATGAGCGAGGCGGCGGCGGCGGTGATGGCAATGCCCGCCCCGTCGTCGACGGCGCCGGTGCCCAGGTCCCAGGAGTCCAGGTGCCCGCCGATGAGCACCAGCTGCTCGGGCAGCTCGCGCCCGTCGAGCTGGCCGATGACGTTCCACGAGTGCCCCTCCTCGGTCAGCGAGGTCTCGATGTCCAGCGAGACCGTCACGGTTTCGCCGCCGTCGATGATGCGGTCGAGCTGCTCGGCGTCGGGTATGGACAGCGCCACCGAGGGGATCGGGTCGTCGTGCGGCCGGCTGCTGCCGGTGTGGGCGAAGCGGTCCCGGTGGGTGCCGAGCGAGCGGATCATCAGCGCCAGGGCGCCCCGCTCCTTGGCCATGCGCCCGCCCTGAAAGCGCATCGCCGAGATCTGGCCGTAGCCGCTGCCGTCGATGGTGCGCTCCATCCGGGTGTTGATGTAGACGATCTTGCCGGCCAGCTCGCCGGGCTCGACGGCCTCGAGCTGCTGCAGGGTCTCAAAGCGCACCACCGGTGCGGCCAGCACGCCCTCGGTCGAGCCGCTGTTGCCGATGGCGGTGACGTGCAGCATCTGCGGGTAGGGGGCGACGATGGCGGCGCGCTCCCGGTGCCGCTGCCAGACCGGCAGCTCGACGCGCTCGAGCCAGACCCGGTCGAAGTTCAGCTCCTTCAGCAGCGCCTCGCCCCAGGCGACGGCGCGGTGGTCGGCCTCGGTGCCGGCCAGCCGGGGGCCGATCTCGGTCGTCAGCGAGGTGACGATCTCCAGCGCCAGCGGCGAGGCGAGGCCTCTGTCGCGCAGCTGTTCGGCGCGCTGGATCACCGCGGGATCGGCCTTGGGGACGTCGTCAACGCCGTCGCAGCCCGCCGCCGCCAGCAGCAGGAGCCCGCCGAGACACAGCATTCGCCGCAGCACGGTTCAGCCCCGCAGCCGGTTCGCAAGCCGCGCACCCGAGCAACTCACTTGCCGGTGAACTGCGGGGCGCGCTTTTCAAGGAAGTGGGCGACGCCCTCCTTGAAGTCGTCGCTCCTCAGGCTCAGCGCCATCTCGCGGTTGGCGACCTTGAGCGACTGCTGCATGGTCTGGAACATCGAGGCGTAGAGCTGCTCCTTCATGATCCGCAGCGAGCGCGGCGAGACCTCCTCGGCCAGCATGCGGGCGTACTCGGCGACCTCGTCGGCAAAGGACTCGTGCTCGATCACGCGGTTGACCAGCCCCATGCGCTCGGCCTCCTGCGGCGAGACCCGGCGCGCGCTGAACAGCAGGTCGGTGGCGTTGGCGATGCCGACCAGCTGCGGCAGCATCCAGCTGCAGCCGTGCTCGGCGATCAGCCCGCGGCGCGAGAACGCCGTCGTGAACACGGCTTTGTCCGAGGCGATGCGGATGTCGGTGAACAGCGCGATGACAAAGCCTAGCCCGGCGCACGGGCCGTTGATGGCGCCGATGACCGGCTTGGGGATCAGCGGGAAGTAGGTGTTGGGGCCGTCGAACTCCTCGGCCGAGTTGAGCGCGATCTCGGCCGGCTGGGGGCGCTCGCCGCCGCCGGAAAAGCCGCCGGAGCCCGAGGCGGTGGCGTTGAGGCCCTGCATGTCGGCACCGGCGCAGAAGCCGCGCCCGGCGCCGGTGAGCACGATGGCGCGCACCGAGTCGTCGTCGCCGGCCCTGGCCGCCGCTGCGCGCAGCTTGAGCAGCATGCCGCCGGTGATGGCGTTGAGCTGGTCGGGGCGGTTCAGCGTGATGGTCGCCACGGCGCCTTTCTGACTGTAGAGAACTTCGGATTCGCTCATGGTTTGTTCCTCCCCTGGGGTGTCTGTGCTCGGCCGGTGCGGGATTGCCCGGTCGATCGGATCACATCAGTTTCTGTGCAAAGTGCAGGGCGCGCTCGGCCAGCGGGCGCACCTCGGCGGCGCGGCGCTCGGCGTGCACGCTGGTGGCGGTGCCGTCGCGCACGCGCCCGATGATGCCCTGCAGGATGCAGGCCAGCTTGAAGTTGTTGAAGGCGATGTAGAAGTACCAGTCCTCTATCGGCGCGATGCCCATGCCCTCGCAGTACCACTCGCGGTACTCGTCTATGGTCGGCATGCCCAGCTCCCGGCAGCTCTTCTCGTCCCGCAGCGCCGGGTTGGCATACCACTGCATGCAGTGGTAGGAGAAGTCGGCCAGCGGGTTGCCCAGCGTCCCCAGCTCCCAGTCGAGGATGCCGAGCAGCTCGGTCCTCTCGGCGTGCATGACGGTGTTGTCAAGGCGGTAGTCGCCGTGCACCACGCAGGTGCGCCCCTCCTCGGGGATGTTCTCGGGCAGCCATTTGATCAGCGTGTCCATGGCGTCGATCTGCTCGGTCACCGAGGCCAGGTACTGCTTGCTCCAGCGCGAGATCTGGCGCAGGACGTAGTTGCCCGGCTTGCCGTAGTCGGCCAGGCCGACGGCCTCGTAGTCGACCTTGTGCAGGGCGATCATGCCGCCCAGCAGGGCGCGGTAGAGGGCTTTGCGCTCGGCGGGCTCGGCGTCGGGGGCGATGCCGTCCCAGATGATGCGGCCGTCGAGAAAGTCCATGACGTAGAACATCGTCCCGGCCACCGAGTCGTCCTCGCACAGCAGGTAGGACTTGGCCACCGGGACGTGGCCGTGGAGCGCGCTGATGACCTTGTACTCGCGGTCGACGGCGTGCGCCGAGGGCAGCAGCTTGCCCGGCGGCTTGCGCCGCAGCACGTACTTTTTGTCGGGGGTGATGAGGAGATAAGTCGGGTTCGACTGCCCGCCGTTGAACTGCTCGATGGTCAGCGGGCCGGCGAAGCCGGGCAGCTCGGCGTGGAGGTACTGCTCCAGCCTTTGGACGTCGATTTCCTGTCCGGCGCGCACCTTTCCGGTGCCTGAAAACATGTTCTGAACGTCTTCCGCCACTGAGCCATCCGTCTTGGCGCCGGCGTGATGATAACCCACGGCGGCGGTGGGATAATGCCGCCCTGCCGATGCGGAGGGGATGAATGCGCTGGTTGATCGGGTTTGTGGTTCTGTCGGCGGTGCTGTTTTTGGGCTGGATGCTGCCGCTGGTGCTGATCGACTCGCTGCCGCTGGACGCCAGGGAGCGCGCCGGCCTGCCGGGACGGTTTGCACAGCTGAGCCAGGGGCAGACCTACTACCGCATCCGCGGCAATTCCGAGGGCGTCCCGCTGGTGCTGGTGCACGGCTTCTCGACCCCGGGCAACCTGGTCTGGGGGCCGCTGCTCGGGCAGCTCGACCTGGAGCAGTATCACGTGCTCGAGATGGATCTCTTCGGGCGCGGGTTCTCCGACCGGCCCGAGCTCGACTACCAGGCGCGCGTGTTCCAGCTGCAGCTCTCCGACCTGCTCTCCGAGACCGGCTTTGACGCCGCCCCGTTTGTGCTGGTCGGCTATTCGATGGGCGGGCCGATCGTGACCCAGTACGCCGCCGACAACCCCGATCAGATCCGCCGCCTGATCACCATCGCCCCGGCGGGCTACCCGCTGCCCTCGACCCGCACCGGCGAGCTGGTGCGGCTGCCGGTGGTCGGGCTGTGGCTGTTCCACCTGCTGGGGCCGGAGAATCTCGAGGCCGGCATTGCCCTCGACGTCGAGCAGGGGACGGTCGACTTCGGCCTGCTGCACCAGTTTCGCCGCCAGACGCTCTACTCGGACACCCTGGATGCGCTGCACAGCACGCTGATGCACTACCCGCTCAACAATCAGCGCCAGCACTTCCGGCAGGTCGGCGCCCAGAGCTACCCGGTCGGCGTGATCTGGGGGCTGCTGGACGAGTTCACGCCCTACCACAACAGCGCCAAGCTGATGGAGGACATTCCCCGTGCCGAGCTCTGCACCATCGAGGGCAATCACGGCATCATCATGAACAAGCCGGTCGAGATGGCGCAGTGCCTCGAATCGCTGCTGAACGATGCACCCCCGCCCGACGACGCCGGCGCTTGGGTGTACTGAGCGGGCGGGGGCGGCTCTCAGCCCGGCAGCACCTGCATCAGGCTGCGGCCGATCAGATCGCCGAGCTCGGCGCTGCCGAGGCGGTTGATGGTGTGCGCATCGATGCGGCGCTGACCGGCGCCCAGGGTTCCGGTCAGCTGCGCATCCGAGGCCGGGTAGAGCGTCACGCCGGGCACCCCCAGCGCCGCCGCCAGGTGCGCCAGCCCGCTGTCGACGCCGACGAAGCCGCGGGCGCTTTTCAGGCGCTCGGCGAGCGCATCGAGGCTGCACTTGGGGATGACCTCGACGTGCTCGGGCAGCGCCTGTGCGACCTGGCGCTCCGCCGGACTGCCCCAGCTGACCGCAGTGTCCAGCCCCATGCCGTAGAGCTTCAGCGCCAGCTGCCGCCAGCGCCCGGCGCCGAGGGTTTTCTCGGTGCGGCTGGCGCCGTGCAGCAGCCAGATCCGACCGTCCGAGGCGGTCGGGGTCGACTTTCTGTGCAGGCCCGAAACCGGCTCTGTGTCGGGTGCGGCCTCGCCCCGGGCGGCGGCGAACAGCCTGCGCAGGCGCACCACGGCGTGCTCGCCCCTGGGTGCGGCAATGCCGCTCTGGTAGAGCAGGCCGGCGAGCCTCTCGCGCGCACTGGCGGCGTCCATGCCGACCGACGGCGCCCCGCTCCGCCCCGCCAGGTGCAGCGTCAGCCAGGCGCTTTTCAGCAGCCCCTGGGCGTCGAGGACGCATTCGTAGGGGGGCTGCAGCTCGGCCGACAGTTCGGCGAGGGCGCGCCCGGGGGCGCCGCTGAGCGGACGGCGCAGCGCCCTGCGCCAGTCGACCCCGAGCGCCCTGCGCACCCCCCGGCAGCTGCGCACCAGCGGGGCGTAGTCCTGCTCGAGCACCCAGTCGACCTCAATGCCGGCGTCGGCCAGGTCGGACACGGCGTAGCTGGCGTGGACGACATCGCCCAGCGAGCTGGTCTTGACCAGCAGCCAGGTGCGGCTCACAGCAGCTCCCCGGCCAGGGCGATGATGCGCTCGGGGCTCTGTCTGCGCATGCAGTCGTGGTGCCTCAGCGGGCATTCGCGCTCGCCGCAGGGGCGGCAGGGCAGGTTCTCGATCTGGGCGACGCCCGAGCGCGCACCCAGCGGCGGGGTGACGTCGGTCGGGGTCGGGCCGTAGATGCCGAGCGCCGGGGCGCCCACCGCGCAGGCCAGGTGCAGCAGGCCCGAGTCGCCGCCGATGAACAGCTGCGAGGCCGACAGCAGCCCGGCGAGCTCGCCGACATCGGTGCGGCCGCTCAGGTCGGTGCCGACGCCGATGTCCCGCACCACCTGCGCCTCCTCGGCGCCGCCGAGCAGCCAGACCTGCCAGCCGCGCCCGAGAAAGTCCTCGGCCACGCTGCGGAAGTGCTCCGCCGGCCAGCGCTTCGCCGGCCCGTAGGCGGCGCCTGCGGCGAGGCTGAGCACAGGTCGGTCGAGGTCGAGGCCGAGCCGCCCGAGCAGTCCCGGTGCGCACTCGGCGGGGATGGCCGGCGGCGGGCAGTCGATGCCGGCGGGGACCGAGCCGGGGGCGTCGGCCAGGGCTGCGTACTGGTCGACCTGGCGCAGCGGCTTGGATGCGTTGGGGCGGCAGTCGCTGAGCAGCCAGCTGCGCCCCTCGCCCGAATAGCCGATGCGCTCCGGGATGCGGGCCATCCAGGGCAGCAGCGCCGACTTGGCGCTGTTGGGCAGCACGATGGCGCGCTGATGGCGACCGCGAATTTGCCGGGCCAGCCGGCGGCGGGCGCGCAGATCCAGCCGCCCCGGGCGCTGCACCAGCCCGAGCGCCTCATCGACCCCGGGCATCATCCGGTAGAGCGGCGCCAGCGGTTCGGGGCAGACGACGTCAATGCCCGAGCCGCCGCCGCTGCCGTTTTCGTCGCGCTCCGCCAGACGCCGCACCAGGGCGTGCGACATCACCGCATCGCCCAGCCAGTTGGGGGCGACGATGAGGGTGCGGGACATCTTGCGTCAGGCGGTCGGCCCGGGTGCGCCTCAGGCGACCGGGGTGCGCCATTCGGGATGGCGGGCCTCGTTGGTGCCGCGCAGCTCGGCGCTGTAGCGCTGCTGCATCAGCTCGGTCACCGGCCCGCGCCTGCCCGAGCTGATCACGCGCCCGTCGAGCGAGCGCACCGGCACGATCTCGGCGGCGGTGCCGGTCAGGAAGACCTCATCGGCGATGTAGAACTCATCGCGCGTGATGCGCCGCTCGATGACCTCGATGCCCTCCTCGCGGGCAAACTGCAGCACCGAATCGCGCGTGATGCCGTCGAGGCAGGAGGTCAGCTCGGGCGTGTGCAGGACGTCGTTCTTGAGCAGGAAGATGTTCTCGCCGCTGCCCTCGGTCGCATAGCCCTCGTTGTCCAGCAGCAGCGCCTCGTCGTCGCCGGCGGAGATGGCCTCGCGCAGCGCCAGCATCGAATTGGTGTAGTTGGCGATGGCCTTGGCCTTGCACATGCTGATGTTGACGTGGTGGCGCGTGATGGAGGCGGTGCGCATCCTGATGCCGGTCTCCTGCGACTCCGCCGACATGTAGTGCGGCCACTCCCAGGCGGCGACGATGACGTGGACTGAAAGCTCCTCGACGCGCAGCCCCAGGCTCTCGGCGCCCATGAAGACCAGCGGGCGGACGTAGGCCTCCTCGAGCCGGTTCTCGCGCACCGAGGTGCGCTGGGCTTCGATGATCTGCTCGCGTGTGAAGGGGATCTCAATGCCGAGGATGTGGGCCGAGTTGAACAGCCGCTCGGTGTGCTCGGAGAGGCGGAATATCGCGGTCTGTCCCGATGCCTCCCGGTAGGCTCTGACCCCCTCGAACACCCCCAGACCGTAGTGCATCGTGTGGTTGAGGACGTGCACCTTCGCATCCTGCCAGGGCACCAGCTCCCCGTCCATCCATATCACGCCGGTGCGCTGTTCCAGGGTTAGGGGGCCGACGGTTGATTCAGGTCCTGACAACTGCTTGCTCTGCTCGTTATGGGCGGCTCGGACAGCCCGGCATTCTACAACCTTAGCCTGAATGGATGCGTTTTTTGACGCCCGGGGCGGCGGCGCTCAGAAGGGCTCCTTGAACGGGCGGGCGTCGACTTCCAGCGACCAGGCTGCGCGCGGCTGGCGGTAGAGCATTTCGTAGAGATCCGCCAACCCCTCGAGCGAGAGCATGCCGTCCTCGCCCTTGGCCTTGACCATCTGCGGCGCCAGCGTGTTGAGCCGCTCTCCGTCAATGCCGCCGTCGACCACGACGTGCCCGACGTGGATCCCCTGCGGCCCGAACTCGCGCGCCAGACTCTGCGAGAGCATGCGCAGCCCGGCCTTGGGGGCGCTGAAGTGGGAGAAGTTGGGGCGCCCCCGCATGGAGGCGCTGGCTCCGGTGAACAGCAGGGTTCCCCGCCCGGCCGGCAGCATGCGCCTGAGGGCTTCCTGGGCAAAGATGAAGCCGCCGAGGCAGGCGGTGCGCCAGAACTCCTCGATGCGCTCGGGGGTCAGCTCCAGGAAGGGGATGGGCCAGTTGCCGCCGGCGTTGAAAATCGAGGCATCGATGCGCCCGTGCGACTCGGCGGCGTCAAACAGTCTGCGCACCGCCTCGGTGTCGGTGGCGTCGGCGATGAGGGGAATGGCGCTGCCGCCCGCCGCCGAAATCTCCCCGGCCACGCCGGCGATCTTCTCCTCGGTTCGGCCGGCGACCATCACCGTCAGCCCCAGCTTGGCAAAGCGCCTGCAGATGGCCCCGCCCAGCCCGGCGCTGGGGCCGACCCCCATGACCACGGCGACGAGGTTTTCGGTTTCAGGGGAGGTTGGGGAGGTTGAGTTCATTGCGGCGCCCGGCGAAATCGGCGCCCCATAGTAGGCCAGCCCGGTGCAGCGGCGGAAAATGTTTTTCCTGGGGTTTTTACGGCTGAAATGCCGGTGCTATAATTTTCGCCGCCCGAATGGGGCAATTGGAGCGGGTGAAGGGAATCGAACCCTCGTCATCAGCTTGGGAAGCTGAGGTTCTACCATTGAACTACACCCGCTGAACGGCTGTTTCTTTGAGTTTTAGGCTCAAATTTTGTTGGGGAATCATATAACAACGGCGGGTGTATGAATATTTTTTTGATAGGCCCAATGGGGGCGGGAAAGACCACGGTAGGCAAGATTCTTGCGCGCAACTTGGGGTGCAATTTTGAGGACTCCGACCGCGTCATCGAGGAGCGCTGCGGCGCCGACATCAGCTGGATCTTTGACGTCGAGGGCGAGGACGGCTTCCGCGAGCGGGAGGCCACCATCATCGATGAGCTGACCCGCCTCAACAACGTCATCATCGCCACCGGAGGCGGCGCCGTGGTGCTCGAGCAGAACCGCCGCAACCTCAATTCGCGCGGGACGGTGGTCTACCTCAACACGCCGATCGACCAGCAGGTCGAGCGCACCGCGAAGGGCCAGGAGCGCCCCATCCTGCGGGACGGCGACCCCAAGGAAATTCTGACGCGCCTGCACGAGGAGCGCGACCCGCTCTACCGTGAGACAGCCGACATCATCGTCCACGCGGAAAATCGCAACAGCAAGGATCTGGTCGAAGACATCATTCGCGAACTCGGTCTCTAAGACGACCGTGGCAGCGCCGGTCGAGCTGAGGGTCCGCGCATCTGGCGGCGAATATCCCATTTACATCGGCTCGGGGCTTCTCGGCGAAGCCGATTACTTGCTGCCGCATCTGGGCGCCCAGGCGCTGCTGGTGGCCGATGCGGCGGTCGCCGATTTTGCCGGTGCGATTGAGCGGGCCTGCTCGGGGCGGGGACAGTTCGGCCGGCTGCTGCTGCCGAGCCCGGTCGCCAAGACCGCCGCCAGCCTGGAGCGCATCTACACCCGGCTGATCGAGGGCGGCTACTCGCGCGACTGCACGCTGATCGCCCTGGGCGGCGGCAGCGCCGGAGACCTCGTCGGCTACGCCGCCGCCACCTATCAGAGGGGCGTGGACTTCATCCAGGCGCCGACCACGCTGCTGGGCCAGGTCGACGCCTCGGTCGGCGGCAAGACCGCCATCGACCACCCGCTCGGCAAAAACCTCATCGGCGCCTTTCACCAGCCCCGTGCCGTGCTCATCGACCTGGCCACGCTCGACAGCCTGCCCGAGCGGGAGCTGCGGGCCGGCCTCGCCGAGGTGCTCAAGTACGGACTCATCGCCGACGCCGACGGCTTTTTTGACTGGGTGCAGGGGCGCGCTCGCGACCTGCTGGGGCGCGACCCCGGGGCGCTGGCCGAGGCGGTGCGGCGCTCCTGCGGCATCAAGGCCGAGATCGTCCAGGCCGATGAGCGCGAGCAGACCGGGGCGCGCGCGCTGCTGAACCTGGGACACACCTTCGGCCATGCGATTGAGGCCTGGCAGGGCTACGGCGACTGGAACCACGGCGAGGCGGTCGCCGCTGGCCTGGTGATGGCGGCCGATTTCTCGTGGCGCAGCGGGCGGCTCGGCCTCGACGATGCGGTGCGGATCCGCGGCGCGGTCGAGGCGCTCGGGCTGCCCAGCGCCCCGCCCGCCGGCATGCAGCCCGAAGACTTTCTGCGGCTGATGGGGCGCGACAAGAAGAACCGCGCCGGGGTGCTGCGGCTGATCGTGCTCAACGGCATCGGCCGGGCCGAGCTGATCGCCGACCCCGATCCCGACCTGCTGCATCAGACGCTCGCTGCCGGCGGGGGACTGGCGCGTGGCTGATCCCGCCGACCCTGCCAAATCTGTTCAATCCGCCGAGGCGGGCGAGCCTGAATCTGAATCTGGGGTTTCCGGGGGCGGGGCTTCCGGGGCCGGCGCGCCCGTCGGGCGGCCTGGGGCGGGCGCAGATGCAGAGGTCGAGCCCGGTTCCGAGACCGCCGCTGAAACCGCCGCCAAGGTCATGGCCGAGTCCGCCGCATCCGCCGCCCGGGCCGAGGGCGAGCTGCTGCGCCCGCCGGCCAAGCGCAGCAATATCTGGGCGCTGGTCTGGCCCTCGGCGCTGGCCAATGCGCTCTACTCCGCCGTGGCGCTGGCGACGCTCAAGGCCATCGGCTACATGGGCGCCGACGCCGTTGCCGCCAACAACAACGCCGCCCGCATCTTCTTCATCTTCCAGGCCATCGTCTTCGGCATGAGCACCGGAGCCGTCGCCATGGTCTCGCAGGCCATCGGCAACCAGAAGGCCGAGGAGGCCGGGCGCGTCGTCGGCCTGACGCTGGCGCTCGGGGTCGTGCTGAGCGGGGTGATCGGACTGGTGTTCTTTTTGATTCCCGGGGCGCTGGCGGGGCTGTTCAACACCGACGCCAACACCCACGAGCTGACGCGCGAGTTCATCTACTGGAGCGCCTTCTTCGCCTTCGCCCACATCGGCATGATCATCTTCAGCTCGGTGCTGAGGGCCGCCGGCGACGCCCGCACCCCGCTGTGGCTCGGCGGGGCGGCCAATGTCATCACCATCGCCCTGCTCGCCGTGCTGGTCAACGGCTACGGCGACATCATCCCGGCCTACGGCATGGCCGGGGCCGTGGCCGCACAGGGGATCGGCTTTGCCCTGATCTCGCTGCTGCTGGGGGCGCTGTGGCTGAGGGGGCGGCTGGTCATCCCCGGCGTGATCAGGCAGATCTGGACCGGCCGGCGGCTGCGGGCGCTGCTGCGGGTCTCGGCTCCCGCCGTGGTCGAGGGGCTGGCCTTCAACGTGGGGCTGTTCGTCTACGTCTGGATCATCGCCGGCTTCGGCACCGTCGCCAACGCCGCCTACGGCATCGGCGTGCAGGTGCTGCTGGTGTCGATCATGGTCGGGGTCGGGTTTCAGATCGCCGCCTCCACCGTCGTCGGCCAGAGCATCGGCGCGCGCCGGCCGCACACCGCCTATCGCGACGGCTGGCGCTGCATGCGCCTGGCGATCTACTGCATGAGCGCCTTCACCTTTGTGCTCGTGGTCTTCGCCGAGGAGATCGCGCTGTTCATGATCGACGACAAGGCCGTGGCCGCCGACGCCGTCGTATTCGTCCGCATGCTGGGGATTTCCCAGCCGCTCATGGCCATCGAATTCACCCTCAGCGGGGCGCTGCGGGGGGCGGGCGACACGCGCTCGCCGTTTGTGATCACATCGGTGGGGCTGACCAGCCGGCTGCTGTGTGCCGGCCTGGCTGTCTGGCTCGACCTGCACGTCTACTGGCTCTACGCCGCCGTGATCTTCGACTACGGCATCAAGTCGACCCTGTTCATCATCCAGTACCGCTCGGGCCGCTGGGCGAGGGACTCAAGGCTGCGCGCCTGGCGGGCCGGATACATGGGGTGATGCGCACCCGCAGCGCCGGCTGACGGCAGCCGACCCTCCGCCATCGCGATTTTTGGGTCCGGCATTCGGGCGGGCTTTTTTTGATTGGACGCCGTATAGACCGCTTGCAGACTGGTTTTCAGCCGCGGGTCTGACCCCGCAGAGCAGAGGATTTTGGGTGTGATCCGGATCACATTTCCCAAGTCGGGCAGTCCTTAACATTCTCCCTGTTGCCCATCAAAGCGGCGTGTCCAGCCAGCCCTTCAGGTGCGACGCCGACGCCGCTATTTCGACTGTGAGGGGAAAGGAGGAGAAAAATGATTGCGTGGAAGGAATTTGACGTGGATCCGTGGGAGGTTGAGCAGGTGGAGAAGTTCCTGATGGATTTTCCCGTCAAGCTCAGGAGCATGGCCGAGGGGCTTGGCGTGAAGATCCACGTCAGCAAGCTGTTCACCGGCATGTCGGGCCAGATCCGGAAGGAGAGCAACGACGGATATGTCATCCGCGTCAACCAGTTTGAGGCCCGGGAGCGACAGCGATTCATGATTGCCCATGAACTGGCGCACTACCTTTTGCACAGGAATCTGATCGATGGGCTGCGGGGCGGCATCAAGCATGACGCGCTCTACCGGTCTGCGGCGCCCCGCAAATGCGATCGGAACGCGCACCGCCTGGCGACCGAGATCCTCATGCCGATGGAGCTGGTCAAGAAGGAATACGCCCACCTGAAGGGCAAAAATTTCGGCGAGCACGAACTCATCAAGACCATGGCCAGGGACTTCGCCGTGACCGACACCGCAATGGAAATCCGCCTGGCGGAGATTGAGCCCTGACATGTCGCCTGTGCACGGGGCGAAAGCAGGGCGGCTTGTTGAGGGGGCTGGCCGCCCTGAGCTTGGCGACGGAGGGCGGGCCGGCATGCAGGAGGCGGGGGTGGGGCGAGCAGGCGCCGATACCTTATCTGCCGGGGTTATGTATCATCTGCCCGCTGCCAAAGAGGACGCTGCTATAGATTGCCTTTACAGGTGCCGGGAATTTTCTTTGAGGGGAGACTCATGAAACAAAATCGTCACGTTTTATTGCTGTGTTTCTTAGCGTCCATTTTGGGGGCGTTCCTGGGTGTGGGAATATTTTGGCTTTCAATTTATTCCGGAATGATCAGTGTTTCTGGGAGTGCGCAGTCTTTGTCTGGAGGTTCAGGGTCGAATATCTCTTATTCTGAGTTTATCTCTGTTATGCTGACTGTCGTAACAGTGCTGTTGACAGTTATGGCAATAGGAATAGCTGTCTTTTCTTTTTACTCATTTCAAGAAATCTCTGAAAAAGCGGCCGCTTCCGCCAAAGAAGAAGTGAAAAAAGAATACAAGGAAATGCAGGGCCAGATTGATGAGCTTAAACTTAACCTGACAGCAGGCAATGAGGATCTTAGAAAAATAATCATAAATGTAATCACGGAACATTTTAATAACATGTATATCCATGAGACGTCATCAGATGAGCATGACGACAGCATAAATTCTGATCTTAGGGAGTAGCGGAGGTTTTTGGTTGAAATGATTTCATCCTCGTTAAAAGGACTGGGACGGGAATGCCGCAATATTTTGCAGAAATATTCGCAAAAATCTCCCGTGAAGCTGGGCAGCCTTGCCAAGGAGCTCAATGTCAAAATCAAAGTCTCTAACATGCCCATGGGCATTTCAGGACAGATTAAAAGGGAAGATGGGGAGTATGTTATACGCATTAATCGTTATGAAAAACGGGAGCGCCAGCGTTTTACCATCGCTCATGAGCTGGCTCATTATCTTCTGCATCGTGAATTAATCGATCGATCGCCAAATGGCATACAAGATAATGTGCTTTATCGATCTGGCCAGCCGATTGAAATTGAATATGAAGCCAATAGGCTGGCTGCGGATATTGTCATGCCGCGCTCTTTGGTTGAAGAAAAGTTTGACGCACTCAGCAGGGAAGGCCTCTCAGACGAGGATTTAATTAAGCAGATGGCATCTGAGTTTCAGGTTTCGCTGACCGCCATGGAAATCCGTTTGTCAAATATTCATACCCTATAGGGCAGAATGGGCATGCTGAGCAAAGCTATTTCCTATGTTCCAACTTTGACCCTTCGGCCCAGCGAGGTGAAGGCCATGGAATTTTTGCACAATATCACCAAAGATAATATGACCCCATGCTTTTTGCTGGCGCCGTGGCTAAATTCCAGCACACTTTACAGGTCCATAGAAAAAATTGAGGAGGTGTATCAACAGCGACATTATTTCCTGGACATTGATTATGATTACACGGCTGTGAAGCTGGATTTGAAACCTCAGAAAGAGTTCAGCAGTCTAAAAGACAGCTCCAATAGCTTTTCAAACTGGGTTGAATTTATAGAGCAAAGCAAATGGATTATTCCATGCGTGCAATTGCATGAACAGTCTGAAAAAGACATCTGTGAGCAAATCCGGGGATGCGGCAATGGCGGGCGCGATTTATGCATAAGAATTTCAAGGAATTATTCACCTTCTAACACAAACGAGATTTATCGGGCAATATCTCATTCCAACTCGGCAAACATTTACATTATTTTGGAAGGGGGATGGGTACCCTACTTTTCTCATCATGAGATAGCAGCGCTTGAATCATGGTTCAGGGGGAAAATTCACGAGCTTGTTCATGGCATCGATACTGATTCGAATATATCCATCATTATTTCCTATACCTCGGCGCCAAAAGAATTCGCATTAATGAGGGGAATTACGAGAATTCCATTGGAAAACCGCACTGTCTATGAAAGCCTGAAACCTTTGTCCAATCAGGTCAATTTTATTTACGGAGATTGGGGAAGCACCTGCGCAAGGCCGCCAAGGAGAGTTTTGAGAAGTCCTTGGCCAAGAATTGACTATCCGACTTCAGATTCTTTGTATATAGCTCGGAATAAGGAAGAAGGCTGGACGTTTCAAGATGCCGCAGCCAAGCTTATGGAACGCGATGGGGTTTGGGGCGGAGATTCCGGTGCTTGGGGGGAGGAAATGATTCGAAACACAGCGTTTCATGAAGAACTCGGCATCAATACATCGCCTAAAAACGTGGCCGCCCGGATCAATATTCACCTGCATCGCCAGGCTTTTTACGATGAGCCGGATCTCGGGGCTTTGGACCTGGAAGAGGACTGGGTGGATTAGCCGATTAATGGCCTGTATTTTGAATTTTGTTTTTCCCCGGTGAACTTGGGGTTGATCTTCCTTGTTGATAGAGTCCAAGCCCATTGTTTGGGGAGGCGCTGCCCGGATGAGTCTATAGACTGAAGATGATGAGAATACAATAGGGGACTGACTCATGGCTTCAGTGCAAATGACCAGCCTGGACCCAGAGCACCGTGAAATCCTAGAGAGACATTTGTCAGACACGCCTATCAGACTCGGGGAGATTGCGAGAGAGTTGGGCATCGCTGTTACGATGAGCGGGCTGCCGATGGGCATTTCTGGTCAGATCAAGAAGGAAGGAAACCAATATGTCATCCGCGTCAACCGAGATGAATCATTTGAGCGCCAGCGCTTCACAATTGCCCACGAGTTGGCGCATTATTTTCTGCATCGGGATTTCATTGAACATTCACCGGATGGAATTCAAGAGGGCGTCCTATATCGAGCCAGGGTGCCCGGCCAGAATAAGCGTGAAACCATCCGTCTGGCCTTCAGCATCTTATTGCCGGCCGAATTAATTAGGAGAGAATTTTCCAAACTCAAGTCCCAAGTTCCAGAGGGTGAATTGTCAGAACAGATGGCTGCAAATTTTCAGGTTTCTCATTCATTGATGAAGGCGTATCTGAAAAAACTCAAGTTTTTGCGAGCTTGATGTTGCATGTCATTTGATCGAATGCAATACGTCCCGACGCTGCCGCTCCAATCCAGCGGAGTAATGGCCGTCAGGCATCTGCCGAAAGTGACAAAGGGTCGCATGACGCCATGCTTTTTATTTCCTCAGCGGGCAAAGCCTGTGCATCTCAGCAGGTCGCTTGAAATAATTGAACGGGCCTATCATCAGAGGCGCTATTTCTTGGATATTGATCGGCATTACAGCCCGGTAAATAAGGCGCAAAGCGGGTTTGTTAACTTGAATGTCTCTGATAACGGCCTTTCCAGCTGGACGTCCCTCATAGAGCAAAGCGAATGGATCATGCCTTGTCTGCAAACGGAAGCTCAATCCATCCAAGATATTGAAAATCAAATCAAAGTTTACGAGACGATGGGTCGCACATATTGTTTCAGAATCCTCAGAGATTTTCCCCCATTAAACATGGTTGCAATCCTTAATTTGTTGTCGAAGTTTGATCCAAGCAAACTCGTTATTTTTTTAGAGGGAGGATGGACGGAGGATTCTTTCCAGCTGGAATCCTGGTTCAGAGATCTGCTGATTTCCATTATCTCACCGAATATCGACCCTGATGTTCCCATAGTCATATCGTGTACTTCATGGCCCAAGGCATTTTCGTCGATGCAGGGCATCACAAGGGTTCCGTTTTCCAATCGAAGTCTCTTTCAGAATTTGAAAGCGGACTTAAGTTTGAGTCTTGTGAAAAAAAGTTATGAAGCTCAGGTTGCCAACAGCGATGTCAGCTATGGCAGCCAGACGGAACTCAAGTCTGATGGAATGGGGCGCGTTGCCCATTCCAGCAAAAATGCCCAAGTACAAGAGCTTGTTCAATTGGGGCAGCCGAGACTGATTTATGGAGATTGGGGCAGCACCCGCCCCAGAGGCACCGGGCAAATTGCACAAAATCAACCGCCCAGAATTGACTATCCGACAGCGGATGCCTGGTATGTCGCCCGAAATAAGAATGAAAATTGGGGTTTTCATGAAGCGGCGGCGAAAATGGTTGGAAATGCAGGCGTTTGGTGCGGCAATCTGGGAATATGGGGTGAAGACATGATTCTGAGATCGGCCTCCCGCTACCCCTTTCACCAAAAGTTGGGCGTGACCACGGCCCCAAAAAATGTAGCGGCTCGCATCAATATTCATCTGCATCGCCAGGCTTTTTATGACGAGGCGGCTCCCGGTGCTCTGGACTTGGATGAGGATTGGGAAGAGCAGCTGATCAATCAGTTCAATTTTTAGAAAATTCTTCATTTTGGGCTTCTTCTGGTGAAATTGCGATTGAATCTTCTGAATCGATAGAGATAGAGCCTAGGTTCATTGTTTGTGGCGTCGCTGTTTGGCTGAACTCGATATCTGCGACTCTGCGGCGACCTGGACGTGATTTAGGAAGTGGAATCAAGCCGGCCTCACCCAGAACCGACGCTGTATAGACCGCTCGGAGACTGGCGCTCAGCCCTGGAGCGTCCCCTGCAGAGCACAGCGGTTTGGGTGTGATCCGGATCACAGTCTCCTGTGCCAGAGACCCCTAATATTCTCCCGCTGTCCATCAAGGCGGCACATCCGGCCACTCATTCAGGCGTGTGAAAAAGTCTGATAAGCGAGGGCTGATATCCATCTTTTCACAATCAGGAGATTAAATCATGGACATTGAAAAAATTAAATCCGGCATGGCAAAGGGGCGGTCGGCGAGCTTGTTCCCTGCATTGTCTGAATCGCGCAGAGAGGAACGTGCCACTTCGATATTGCTGGCGACCTTTGCTGTTGTCCCTGATTTTGCAAGGGCGGTGCTGGCTGATGTGGGGGCACCCATCGGCAAGAGGGCGAAGGTGGATTGTTTCGCCGAGGTGGAGTTTAAGGGGAACAACGCGAACCTGCGCCCTGATGGACTGATTTCAGTGTCCAGCGGCGGAAGGGAATGGGCTGCATTGGTTGAGACCAAAGTGGCGCGCTCCGAGCTGACCGCTGAACAGGTTGAAGCTTACCTGGACATTGCCAGGGAGCAGGGGTTTGACGCTGTGATCACCATCGGAAACCAGTTCGCAGCCTTGCCTTCGCATCATCCCGTCAAGGTCAACAAGGCCAAGACGCGCAAAGTGCAGCTATTCCATTTCAGTTGGCTGAGTCTGATAAGTCGGGCGCTGCTGCTTATTGAGCGAAAAAATTTCACCGACCCTGAACAGGTTTTCATTCTCAAAGAGCTGGTGAGATATTTGCAAAATGATGCTGCGGGCATCATTTCGGGTGTTCGAATGTCGGGCGGTTGGCGTGGAGTCGTGGAGCGTGTTCACCAGAATGCACCGCTGGGAAAAAATGATGAGTCGGTTGCCGAGGCGGTTTCAGACTGGCTTCAGCTGCTTCGCTATCTATCCATAAGGCTGTCTCTGGCTCTGGGAGAGAACTGCACTGCGGCCATGTCTCGCAAGCACGCGGCTGATCCTGCGGCGCGCTTGGCCGACAACATTAACGAAGTGATGCAGGCTCAGGAATTGAATGCCGCTCTGGTCATCCCAAACGCAGCGGGAAAGCTGAATCTGTCGGTCAGCTTTCTGCGAAAAACAATAGATCTCAGCATTTCGATGGCCGCCCCTAAAAAAGAGGGCATCCGGCAGCGCACCGCCATTAATTTTGTTCTCAAGCAGATCAAGAGTTTTGAAGGCGATGACCTGACGATTTATGTGGATTGGCCGGGACGGGTGCCATCCACATCGCTGCCCATTCGCGCCGCCCTCGACGATGAGGAATTTGATCGGCTGCTGCCTGACAATCTCAGAGAGCCTCCGACCGCAGTGAGGCTGGTGCGTGTCATTGATCTGGGAGTTGGCAAGCTCAAAAGCAGAAGCGGGTTGCCCGAAATCACCGAGGACGAGGTGCTGCGCTTTTATCGTCAGGTGGTTCAGGGGTTGAAGCAGTGGAAGCCCTCCCCGCCAAAAATCAAGGCAGCCGAAAGCGAGCGTCCTGCATCGCAGCAGCCGTCGGAAAATCGAGGAACTGTTCTGGGCAGGGTGCTTGACACGCTTGACAAAGAGGCGGGCGACGGACATTCTGAGGAGTCCGAGGTGCCTGAAATCAAGGATGATGGGTCTTGATGGCTTTGATTGAAACAGCTGACTGGCCTGCCTAGAGAAAGGAATAAGCCGGGATCAAATCAAGCAATAAAGCGGCGCCTCACGGGCCGTAGCATGCGGGGTTTGGGTCTCTGCGCTCAGGGACAGGATGAGCGGGGGAGGTCATGGGTGCTATGCTTATGGGCATCGCATCCTCGGGGGAGACGATGGGTTCTGATTTCTCCAACACCGATTTATCCGAGAGTATTGCAAAAGACTTTTTGAAAGCCAATAAGACTGAGGAAGTTGATGCTGCTCTCCAAAGTCATCCCGATTTTGATAATCCGGAAAACTGGAAGCCTTATGGCAGGGCGGAGAAGAACTGGGATCGCATCGGGGTTCAGACCAGCGAGCCGGTGGGGGCATTGGCGGAACTGATTATCAATTCAATCGATGCCATTTTGATGCGAAAGGCAGCTGAAAATAGGGTCAAGCCTGACTCTCCTGATGCTCCCCAGAATATGGCTGAGGCGGTCAATCGGTTTTACAAGGGCGTAATTGAAGGAAAGCTCTCTAACTTAAGCCCAACTCAAAGAACAAAAATAGCTGAAGAGGCAATTGTGATAGGAGTTAAGCGTCCGACCAAAAGATCAAAATATCCGAATTACACTATCGTAGATTATGGAGAGGGTCAAAATCACACCAATTTTGAGAACACTTTCCTGTCTTTGGGGGAGAAGAATAAAGAAGGCATTCCATTTGTCCAGGGGCGATTCAATATGGGCAGCACGGGATCTATTGTTTTTTGCACTCGTTCCGACATCACAAAAGGTCTCTATAAGTTTATTTTGTCAAAAAGGTCTCTGCCAGACTCTGATGGTCTATGGGGTTGGACACTCATTCGGGTTAGAGGGGCTTATGCGGGAGAGGTTTTGCCCGTGGCAGAATATTTTTGTCCGGATGGAATCATTCCGCACTTCAAGGCTGATTTGATTCAGCCGTTCTCAGAGAATGCCGATATAGGTCGAATGAATCAGGGCGGCAGTGTTGTGAAGCTGTATGAATATGACATAGATGATTCCCGTGTTTTCTTTGGACTGTACGATGGGCTCACCACCAGCTTGATTGATTGTGCACTGCCTTTGCGCATTTATGATTTTGATGCAGAGCCATTAGAGGATAAAGGCCCCATGCGTGCCGAGGGCATCAGTGCAATCACTTTTTCAGGCATGAAAGTTATTTTGGGTGAGAAAGAGAAAGTAGAGGATGATGATGATTTCTCAGTTAGTTCGATGAGTGAAATTATCGTGTCCAAGGAGAATCCAGATTTGGGAAATATTGAGATTTTTTATTATGGGCTCGAAAAAATGAAGCATCAGTTAAGGACTCAGCCTCATCGATTTTTCTACACCATAAACGGCCAAACCCAGGCAAAGGAAAGAGCAAGCTTTTTAAGGAGGGCGAGTCTGGACGATCTTCGCAATCATTTGATCGTGCAGATCAATTGCAATGGCATGGACCCCACTGCTCGCTCATCCATATTTAAGCCGGATCGCGAAAGAATGTCTAACAATAGACTCTCTAGAGAACTGCGCACATTAATAGCTGACAAGTTAAAAGATGATGGAAGATTAAGAGATTTTGCCAGGAAAATTAAAGTTGCGCGGATAGAGGAGACAATAAATGAAGAGGAGAAGAATGTTTTGGAGGAGCTGGCGAAAAACAGCCCGGAACTAAAGGAGCTCTTTAACATGGGGGGTGCGTTTTCTGATCCAACTCAAGCCTCCGGAAGAGAAGGCGAATATCAAGGCAGAAAGTTTCCGACCTATCTCACTCCGACCGGCTTGGACGGTAATAATGCCAAAGAGCTTCCAATGAGGAATTATCGAAGAATTGAGTGTAAAACTGACGCTGAAAATGAATACTTATCTCGAGTCGCTGACCCTGGCACATTGTTGAGTCCTGAAGCCTCGGAGTTGCCTAATAGCTGTTATCTCCGCAACGGAAGGCTGCATATCAAGATAGAGCCCCCTAAAAACGCTAATGCGGGGGATGAAATAAATGTTCGCTTCGGTTTTCAAGACAATAATCCGGATCGAGCAGAACCCTTAATGTTTGATTTAAAAGTCATTATTACCGGGGCTGAAAAACCACAGACGAATCCTGCCGGAACAAGATCGGGTGTTGGAAATCAGGATGATCTGAGCAAGGATTTCCCTAAAATTGAATCTGTTCAAAAGGACAGTTGGGATAAATATGGCTTCAATGATGAGAGCGGAGGATATGTGGCCAGCCAAGACAATAAATTCACCGTATACGTCAATATGGATAACAAATATCTGAAGCGCCTGGTCATGCTGGAAAAGGATGAGAACAGCCGTGAGTTAATCAGAAGTCGCTATAGGCTTGGCGTGGGGATTCTGACGCTCGCGATGTATAAGCGCATGGTGTATGACGAAGATCAAAATCAAGACTCAAATGTCGAATGGGGTGAAGAAGCTCTTTATGTCGCTTCCGGTGCTGTCGCTGCATATATCGTGACGCTAATCGAAAAGCTGGGGGAAGGCAAATCGATTTTGCGGGAGGCCTGAGGTGAAGCTTGGATTAATTTATTTATATTCCGGGAGGGAGAAATAATGACTGGATCAAAATATAGGCTTGCTGAGATCTGCACAGTGCTGCTTTTGACAATGCTGGCTGGGTGTTGGTCGGGAGGTAATGAAAACAAATCTGGCAGCTATATAGATGCACTGGAAAAGTTTGCTGAAGAGAACTCCACAGGCAGTGCAAACAAAGGAGTGGTCTGGGGAGGGTTGTGCGATTTCCGTTTTCAGCATCTGGCTCAGACCGATGTGAATGAGCAGATGAAATGGGATAAGGAGCCGTTTACTCTGTCTGAATTCAGGATCAATTGCAAGCTGGTTTCCAAGGAGGGGTATCCATATCATGAGGCAATGCAGCAAGAGACTGAAGAAAATTCAGAAATAGAAAGTGTGCTGCACTACTTGAGAGTTTGCGCTCATCGGAAGGCAGCAAGCTCAAAAAAAGATTTGTCAGAAAAAATTTGCAATCACATGGTCGTTGATGAGGTGATGACTTCAGTGGGGATGGCGTCTTTCTTTTCTGCAATATTTCAACCATCTATATTAGTTATGACAGCAAACGAAATGAACTCTAGATACTGGCGTCGTATGAACGAACAGGAATTTAATGAGGTGCTTGCAAAATCTTTAGAGGAATTGGCCAAGGAAGCCATAAATTTGGCTGAGGCAAGCTACTATGATGGCATCTACCAAAGAACGCTCATCCAAGCCAACTTGAAATGGGGCGAAAAAGAGAGCGTCCCTAAGAAGAACTGATAGGGTCTATAGGCAGAGCAGGGCTGGATGAGCCCTTCAGATTTTTTGTCTCGTCCGGATCAAAAAGAACTGAAACTTAATTTCTGTCAACTGAAGGCAAGTGCGGCAGCACTGCACTAACGAGATTGTCGCTTCTGCGCTTGAAGCCGAGCAGTGAGATGACCTCGCCGGCCAGTTCTTCGGGCGGCATGCCGCCCGATTCTTGGACGATTTCCCGGGCGGCTTTGCGGATTTCGACGGGCGGGATCATGCCGCCCTTGCGGATGCTTCCACTGGCCCCGCTGCGGTCTCGGATGGGCGGGCTGTTCTGCTGTCCCTCGGTCATCCAGAACGCATCCTCATTGACCAGCGCCCCGTCGCCGGCATCAGAACCCCGGGCTTTTCTGAGCGCCTCAGCGGTTGCTTTGCGCAGTTTTGAGGTGGTGTTCATGCCAAAGGCCGCTCCGATTCGCTGGGCGATTTCGTCTTGGTGCATGGGGCCTTCGATTCGGACGATTTCCCTGATGATGCCCTTCCAATGGCCGGGCTTGAATGCGTATGGATCCGGGAGATGCAGGATGTTGCCGACATTCTGAATATCCCGAATGGTCAGTTCAAACCTGCAGTAGGGAACCACCTCTATCCGTGACTCGGGCAGGGCCAAATGTGCATCCGGTGCAGAGCCTGGGTCGTCGCTGCCGCCGCCGCTTGGATGACCGCCGCCATCATCGTCTGAGCCCCCGCCCCCGTCCCCGTCGTCATCCCCGTCGTCGTCATCCCCTGCGGGTGTCGCCTGGTTGCTGCCGCCGGGGCGAACCCCTGCCAGCACGCGATTTCGGGCAGTCTCCAGGGCATCGCCGAGCCGCGCAACCTCCTCATTTCTGCGGTGGAACCAGTCGGTGCTCCATATACGATGAAAAGACCAGCCCAGATGTTCGAGCACGCCCTGGCGCAGGCGGTCGCGTTCGCGCGCCCAGAGGCTGCTGTGGTAGGTGGCCCCGTCGCACTCGACTGCCAGCATGTACTGCCCCGGCTTGGATTCGCACCGCACGCCGAGGTCGATCAAAAAACCGGCGCTGCCGACCTGGTGGTCGACCAGATACCCGAAGTTGCGGATGACTCTGGCGACATCCTCTTCAAAGGGGCTGTCGGCGCCCTTTCCGGTGGCTTCGGCCAGTCCCAGCTGGCCGCTCTTGGCGAAGTTGAGAAAGCGCTTCAGCACGTTCACGCCCTCATTTTCGGTCTCGCCCATATCGCCGGGGTCGAAGGACGTGAACACGCGGCACTGGATGCGCGCCCGGCTGAACAGCACATTCAGCCGCCGGGCGCCGCCCTCGCTGTTGACGGGGCCAAAGTTCATCGCAACCCGGCCGCCGGGTTCGGCGGGGCCGTAGCCGACCGAAATAAAGATGCAGTCGCGCTCGTCGCCCTGGACGTTCTCGATGTTCTTGACAAAGACGTCCTCCTCGTGCCCCTCGCGCAGAAACTCATCGAGCACCGGGTCTTCGCGGCGGCGGTGCTCGAGGACTTCGGTCATCAGGTTGCGCTGGGCGCTGGAGAAGGTCACGACGCCGGCCGACCAGTCAGGAGTCTCACGGGCGTGTTTGGCGAGCGCATCGGCGATGGCTTCGGCCTCGATCCGGTTGTTGCGCCGCCCGCCCCGGGTGTAAATGCCGTTTTTGACATGGTGCCACATCAGCCCGTAGTTCTCGTCGTTTTCATAGGGCGAGGGCGGCAGCACCAGCCGGTCGTTGTAGAACTCGTGGTTGGAGACCCTGATCAGCGACGGGGTGCGCGAGCGGTAGTGCCATTCGAGCATGCGCTGCGGCAGCGCGCGCGCCTCGCACAGGGTCAGCACGCTCTCCATTTCGGTGGCCTGGACCACGCTCGGCGGGGTGTGCTCGCCTTCATTCTCGTCCTCATCATCGCCCTCGCCGGCAGTCATGCGGTCAAAGAACGAGGTCGGCGGCAGTTGCTTCTGATCGCCCACTACGACAATCTGCCTGGCTCTGATGATGGCGCCCAATGCATCAGCGGGGCGGACCTGGCTGGCCTCGTCGATGACCAGCAGGTCAAAGGTCAGGGTGCCGCGCGGCAGAAACTGCGCGATCGAAATCGGGCTCATCATGAACACCGGCTTGAGGCGCTGGATCATCTCGCCGGCCTCCCGGATCAGGCGGCGCACCGGCTTGTGTCCCCGCTTGCGGGCCATTTCGCCCCGCAGCAGCCCCATCTGCCCGGCATCGCCGGTGGGCACCTGTTCAAGGTGCTTATTGAGGACGCGCGCCTGGGTGTCGCTGAAGAACCGCTCGCCGAGCTGCTGAAACTGCCTGACCAACTGGTGCCGGTCGATGTCGGCCAGCTCCAGCAGCTGCGGGATCTGCCTCAGCGCGTGGTTCCAGCGCGCCTCGGCGAGGGCGTAGCGGAACTCGGTCTGCACCTGATCGAGCTCCAGTTCGCCGGCGTCGATGCGCCCGAGCAGCTCGCCCTGACCCTGCTCGCCCAGTGCGTGCGCCCCGCGTTCCAGCTGGGTCCACTCGGGATAGCGCCCCTCCATCGCCCCCACCCTGGCGAGCATTTCCGCGAGCGGCGCTTGCTCAAGCGCACCCTCGTTCAGCCCCGACCACTCCAGCGGACGCAGGACGTCTTCCAGCCCGGCCCGCGCATCGGCTGTGCGGGAGCGCAGCGTCCGCAGGTGCTCTTCCGGGATGCCGGAGGCCGCCAGCGACAGCAGCGCCTCGGTCGGGGCGCTCACATCCCAGCTGGCCAGCTGGACATACCAGTGCAGCACTTCGGTGATGGCGGCGAAGGGGGTGGAGGTGCCGCGCCAGCCGCCGCCCAGCACCTGCCGCAGATAGCCGGCCTCGTCCTCGAAGGTTTTCTCGGCGCCGCGCCCGGCGATCAGGGCGTCGACGCGCTCCAGCTGCTCGGCGGGGGAGAGCTGTTCCGCAGAGCGCATCAGCCCGGTCAGCGTCCGGCGGGCGCGGCGGCACTCGCCGCTCAGCAGGCGCGCCCAGAAGGATTCAACTCCGCGCGCCAGAGCCGTGCGCACACCCGTCAGCGGCTCGGCCCAGGCCCCGTCAATGCACCACTCGAGCAGCGCCTCGCGCTGGATGCACCAAGCCTGCGCAATCTCAATGGCCTCGACGAAGCGCGGCTCGCCGGCGTGGGTGCAGACGGTCTCGAGCCACTGTTCGATCTGCACCGGGGGGCTGTTCAGAAGCGTCAGAGCCTCGGTGCGCCGCTCGGCCGCACCCAGCGTGCCGGGCGTCTCGCACTCGTCGATGCCGCTCTCGGCGTCGTTCAGTGTCTCCCGCAGCTGCCGGATCGCATCCTGTGCGGTCTTGAGCGCCCCGCTCAGCCGGTTCAGATCGGTGGGCTGCAGGCTGAGCTGCCGGCAGCCGAAGTAGGGGTGTTCGGGTCGGGGGCCGAAGCGCCGGACGGCGTCGACATAGCGGTCGATGGCGGCCAGGGTCATCCGGACTTGATCGCGGGTCAGGTGTTCCAGGCCGGTCTGGTCGATCGCGGGGGGCCGGGCGCCGCTCTGCAGCAGCTGCATCAGCTCGGTCAGCGGTTCGTAGGCCGCGTAATGGCACCCGGGGACGGGTTCGTGCAGGGCGTTGCTGTGGGCGTTGAGGGCGTCGCGCACCTTGCGCAGCTCGTCGATGGTGTCGGCCGGCGCCTCCAGGCTGCGGGCGGCGGCGGTCAGTGTCCGCCGAAGCGAGCCGAAGAAGTCCTTTTTGTTGGCCTTGTTGGAGTGCAGCTCGAGGACGGCCTCGCCCAGGCCGCAGCGCTCCAGGCGGTTCTGCACGACCTTGAGGGCGGCCATCTTCTCGGCCATGAAGAGCACGGTTTTGCCGTCGTGCACGGCGGCGGCGATCAGGTTGGTGATGGTCTGCGACTTGCCGGTTCCGGGCGGGCCCTGCACCACCAGGTTGGAGCCCTGGCGCACCTCCTCGATGACCTTGGTCTGCGAGGCGTCGGCATCGACGACCTGAATGATGTCGGCGGGGTCGAGCAGCGCATCAAGCCGGTCGTCGGGGCTGGCGAACAGCGCCGGCGGGGGCTCCTCCGGGGCGCCGCCGGTCAGCAGGGTCTGCAGCAGCGGGTTGTCGGGCATCTCGCCGTCCGGCCAGTTCTCCGGCTTGAGGTCGTTCAGCATCAGCAGCTTGGCGAAGGAGAAAAATCCCAGCCGGATGGTGTCGTCCGACACGCTCCAGCGGGACTTCGATTCCACGGCCTCTCGGACTTCATCAAAGTAGGCTTCGGGGGAGAAGTCCCCGCCGTCCTCGATGGCGGGCAGACTGACGCTCATCTCCGAGAGCCGCTCGCGCAGCGACAGGTTGGTCGACAGGTCGTCGAGGCGGGCGCGCAGGCGAAACTTGTTGCCCCGCGCCTTGCGGTCCAGCTCGACCGGCAGCAGCACCAGCGGGGCGGTGCGCTCGACGCTGGAATTGGCGTCCTCGTACCAGGTCAGGAAGCCGAGGGCGAGGTAGAGGATGTTGATGCCCTGCTCCTCCTCGGCGGTGCGCGCTTCCCGCGCCAGCCTCAGCAGGGACTTCTGCAGCCCCTCCGGCCCCAGCGGGGTTTCGATGTGGCTGTCGGTGTAGCGCGACTCGTCAAAGGCCTCGCCCCGCCCCTCCAGCGACACTTCATCGGGGTCGGCGTCCTGGTCGCCCCCCATGGCCTTGAAGAGCATGGGCTTTTCCTTGCGGTGCAGAATCTCGTAGAGATCCTCGGAGCGCTCGTTGATGACCTCGAGCGAGTTGAGCCGGCGCCGCTGCAGGTTGAAATGCACCAGGGGGTTGCGCGTCCCGGTGTTGACCAGATGCCTGCGGGCGCCCTCCAGCAGGGCGTTGAGGTCTTCGTGCGCCGCCTCCCCGTTCATGCGGGCGGCTACAAACTGCTGACCAAATGCCCGCCGTCGACTGCGATGACCGCCCCGGTCATGAAGGATGATCCCGGGCCGGCCAGCAGCAGCAGGGGGCCGTCGAGTTCGCTGACCTCGGCATGGCGGCGCATCGGCACGCGCCTGATCAGCTGGTCCGAGGCCGAGCTGTCGAGGAACTCCTCGTTGATCTCGGTGCGGATGTAGCCCGGGGCGAGGGCGTTGACGCGGATGCCCCAGCGCGCCAGCTCGAGGGCCATCGATCGGGTCAGCTGCACCAGCCCGGCCTTGGCGACGGCGTAGCTGGACTGCCCCATGCCGGGGCGCAGGCCGAGAATCGAGGCGGTGTTGATGATGCTGAAATCGCGCTCGGGGTCGGCCTCGTGCGCCCGCTGCATGACCTGGACGCAGCGGTGGGCGATGCGCCAGGCGCCGGTCAGGTTGGTCTCGATCATCTGCCCCCAGCGGGGTTCGTCGATGCTGGCGAAGTAGTCCGGGTCGCCGATGCCGGCGTTGTTGAGGACGATGTCGGGGGCGGCGACGCCGTCCCCGGCGAGGGCGGCCAGTCCGGCGTCGACACTCTCGGCAGAGGTCACGTCCATCTCGATGGGGCGGCACACCCCGCCGGCATCCCCGATGCGCTCGGCGAGCGCCCGCAGGCGGTCGGTTCGGCGGGCGGCGGCGTAGACCCTGGCGCCGGCGGCGGCCATGACTTCGGCGGCGCGCGAGCCGATCCCGCTGGAGGCCCCGGTGATGAGTGCGCTGCGACCCTGCAGCGAGTAGAGGGAGGGGATATCCGGTGCGGCCATGGTTCGCTCACGCTCGTCGGCGGGGCTGATTATAGGGACGGCACCGCAGTCCCAGGCCGCTGTTCCGGCGGCAAAAACCCCCTTCCGGGGGCGCCCCGCAAGCCCTGAAAAACCGGGCTTTGCACCCCCCTGCGCCCCCGTCAAAGCCCGATTTGCGGGCTGTCGGGCGCCTGGCTGCTGTGCTAATATCCGCAGCCCTGCCGACCCCGCCGGATGCGGGCGGAGGACACTGCAATGAGCGCAAAAATCCAGGGCGGCTGCCTCTGCGGCCATATCAGATATCAATCCACTGCCGAACCCGCCTTCGTGGCCAACTGCCACTGCCCCGACTGCAAGCGCTCGACCGGGGCGGCCTTTGCCACCATCATCGGCGTCCCCGAAGACGACACCTTCACGATCACGGGCGAGCTCGGCTATCACATCTCCACCGGCGACTCCGGCGGCAATGTCTCCCGCGGTTTCTGCCGGGAGTGCGGCTCGCCGCTTCTCTCCCGGGTCGATGTCAGCCCCGGCGTGGTCTACATCAAGGCGGGCTCGCTGGACGACGCCAACTGGGTCGAGCCGCAGATGGAGCTGTTCACGGAAACCCGCATTGCCTGTGCCAAGGTCCCCGAGGGGATACCGACCTTCGCACGCAACCCGGCATAGCCCACCGGGTCACGTTCAACCCATGCCAGGCCGCTCGCTCTACCCCGCCGACGACTACCGCGACAGCTGCGGTTTCGGGCTGATCGCCGACATTTCCGGGCAGCGCAGCCACGCCCTGGTCAGCTCTGCGGTCGACGCGCTGTGCTGCATGACGCACAGGGGGGCGATCAACGCCGACGGCAAGACCGGCGACGGCTGCGGGCTGCTGATTCAGATCCCCGACACCTACCTGCGCGGGGAGATCCGCCGCCAGCTCGGCGAGTCGCTGCCGTCGCGCTACGCCCTGGGCATGGTGTTTCTGAGCCCCGACGAAACCACCGCCGACGATCAGCGCGCCCACATCATCAACCTGCTGGCGCGCACCGGCCTGGAGATCGTCTGCTGGCGCGCGGTGCCGGTGCAGCCGGACGCCCTGGGGCCGATCGCCCGCGCCCTGATGCCGCGCATCGAGCAGTTCTTCGTCGGGCTGCCGGGGCATCTGGGGCGCAAGGAGATGGAGGCCAGGCTGCTGCGCGCCCGCCGGCTGCTGTCCGACCAGCTCAAGCCGACCGACGGCTACGTCGTCAGCCTGTCGGAGAAGACCGTGGTCTACAAGGGCCTGATGATGCCGGACGGCCTGAAGGACTTCTACACCGACCTGCTGGACGAGCGCGTGGTGAGCGCCATCGCGGTGTTTCACCAGCGCTTCTCGACCAACACGCTGCCGAGCTGGTCGCTGGCGCAGCCGTTCCGCTACGCCGCCCACAACGGCGAGATCAACGCGATCTCGGGCAACCGCAACTGGGCGCAGGCCAGGGCGGGCAAGCTCAAGGCGCCCGAGCTGCCGGACTTCACCAAGCTGGACTCCATCGTCAGCCTGGTCGGGTCGGACTCCAAGTCGCTCGACCAGATGCTCGACATTCTGCTGGCGGGCGGGGTGCCGCTGCCCAAGGCGCTGCGCATGCTGGTGCCCCCGGCCTGGGAGAACCGCGGCGACCTGCCGCAGCACCTGCGCGACTACTACCGCTTCACCTCGCTGCAGATGGAGCCCTGGGACGGGCCGGCGGGGATCGTGCTGAGCGACGGCGAGAGCGCGGTCTGCCTGCTCGACCGCAACGGCCTGCGCCCGGCGCGCTACACCCGCACCAAGTCCGGCTGGGTGGTGCTGGCCTCGGAGTCCGGGGTCTGCAGCATTCCCCCCGGCGAGGTCGAGCGGGAGGGGCGCATCGGCCCGGGCGAGATGCTCATCGTCGACACCCGCCGGGGGGTGCTGGAGCGCTCCGATGAGGTCGACAGCCGCATGAGCCGGCGGCACCCCTACGGTGCGTGGCTCGAGCACGTCAGCCGGCTCGAGGTCGAGCCGGGGGCGCGCGACCTCGAGCTGGTGCGCCCCGATCTCGACGACATCACCGTCAGCCAGAAGCGCTTTCTGATGACCCTGGAGTCGCAGCGCCAGGTGGTGCTGCCGCTGGCCGAGGCCGCCCAGGAGGGCACCGGGTCGATGGGCGACGACACCCCCATTGCGGTGCTCTCGCAGCAGCAGCGCCCGCTCTACGACTGCTTCCGCCAGATGTTCGCCCAGGTCACCAACCCGCCGATCGACTCGCTGAGGGAGACCCGCGTCATGTCGCTGAACAGCTGTCTGGGCGCCGAGGGCAACATGCTCGAGGACACCGAGGAGCAGGCCCTGCGCCTGCAGCTGGACTCGCCCATCCTGTCGGCCGGGGCGCTGGATGAGCTGCTGCACCGGCGCTGGGGCCGGGCGCAGCGCATCGGGCTGGAATACCCCGCCGACATCGGTCTCGAGGCGGCCATCGACGCCGTCGTCGAGCGCGTCATCAGGGAGATCAAGCGGGGCGTCGGCATCATCGTCCTGTCCGAGCGCAGCGCCGACCCGGCGCAGCGTGTCATCCACGCGCTGCTGGCCACCGGTGCGGTGCATCACGCCCTGATCCGGGAGCAGCGCCGCTGCGACGTGTCGATCCTGGTCGAGACCGCCAGCGCGCACGACTCGCACCAGCTGGCCATGCTGATCGGCTCGGGCGCCAGCGCCGTCTGCCCCTGGCTGGGCTATGCCACGGCGGTGCAGCTGTGCGAGCTCGGGCTGATCGACCACGATCCGGTCGAGGCGCTGGTGCGCTACCGCCGCGGCCTCGACAAGGCGCTGCTGAAGATCCTCTCAAAGATGGGCATCTCGACGCTGGCCTCCTACCGGGGCGCGCAGCTGTTCGAGATCGTCGGGCTGTCGGACGCCGTGGTCGAGAAGTGCTTCACCGGGGCGGTGAGCCGCATCGGCGGGGCGACCTTCGCCGATCTGCAGGACGACGATGCCGCGCTCGCCGAGCGGGCGCGCACCCCGCGCCGCGGGCTGGCCAGCGGCGGCGTGCTCAAGTACGTCCCGCTCGACGGCGAGTCGCACGCCTTCCACCCCGGCGTGGTGCACGCCATCCACAGGATGGTCACCAGCGGCGAGGACGGGGACTTCGACCGCTACGCCGAGATCGTCGAGCGGCGCGAGCCGCTGGCGCTGCGCGACCTGCTCGAGCTCAGGCCCGCCGGCGCCGCCATTGCCATCGACGAGGTCGAGCCCGAGGCCGACATTCTGCGCCGCTTCGACTCCGCCGGCATGTCGCTCGGGGCGCTGTCCCCCGAGGCGCACGAGGCGCTGGCCGAGGCCATGAACCGGCTCGGCGGGCGCTCCAACTCGGGCGAGGGCGGCGAGGACGAGGCGCGCTACGGCACCGAGCGCAGCTCGAAGATCAAGCAGGTGGCCTCGGGGCGCTTCGGGGTCACGCCGCACTACCTGCGCAGCGCCGAGGTGCTGCAGATCAAGATCGCCCAGGGCGCCAAGCCGGGCGAGGGCGGGCAGCTGCCCGGGGCCAAGGTCGATGCGCTGATCGCCCGCCTGCGCTACTCGACCCCCGGGGTGACGCTGATCTCGCCGCCGCCGCACCACGACATCTACTCGATCGAGGATCTGGCGCAGCTGATCTTCGACCTCAAGCAGGTCAACCCCGAGGCGCTGGTTTCGGTCAAGCTGGTGGCCTGCCCCGGGGTCGGCACCGTCGCCACCGGGGTCGCCAAGGCCTACGCCGACCTGATCACCATCTCCGGGCACGACGGCGGCACCGGGGCCAGCCCGCTCAGCTCGATCCGCTACGCCGGCTCGCCCTGGGAGCTGGGGCTGGCCGAGGCGCACCAGATGCTGTGCGAGAACGAGCTGCGCACCCGCGTGCGCCTGCAGACCGACGGCGGCCTCAAGACCGGCACCGACGTGCTCAAGGCGGCGGCGCTGGGGGCCGAGAGTTTCGGCTTCGGCACCGCCCCGATGGTGGCGCTGGGCTGCAAATACCTGCGCATCTGCCACCTCAACAACTGCGCGACCGGGGTGGCGACGCAGAACGTCCGGCTGCGCTCGGATCACTTCGAGGGCACTGTCGAGCGCGCGGTCAACTTCTTCGTGCTGCTGGCGCGCCACACCCGCCGGGTGATGGCGCAGCACGGCATCCGCCGCATCGAGGACGTCATCGGCCGCACCGGGCTGCTCGAGCAGACCCCGGGGGTGACGCCCCGCCAGCGCCACCTCGATCTCTCCGGGATCCTGCGCCGCCCCGAGGTCGCCGAGGACGCCCCGATGTTCTGCGGCGAGCCCAGCAACAGCCCGGCGGGGTGGGCCGGCGAGCTCGGCGTGCGCATCGCCGCCGACTGTCGGGAGGCGGTCGAGAGCGGTCGGGGCGGCGAGTTCGACTACGCCGTGCGCAACATCCACCGCAGCATCGGCGCCAGCCTGTCCGGCGCCATCGCCCAGCGCTGGGGCCGGCCGGGGCTGCCCCGCCCGCTGACCCTGAGACTGCGCGGGACGGCGGGGCAGTCGCTGGCGGTGTGGAATGCCCCGGGGCTCGACATCGACCTCACCGGCATGGCCAACGACTACGTCGCCAAGGGCATGGCCGGCGGCAGCCTGACGATGCGCTTTGATCCGGACTACTCGGGGGAGTCGAACCGCTCCAGCATCATGGGCAACACCTGCCTCTACGGCGCCACCGGCGGGCGGGTGTTCGCCGCCGGCTGTGCGGGCGAGCGCTTTGCGGTGCGCAACTCCGGCGCCCGCGCCGTCATCGAGGGCGCCGGCGAGCACTGCTGCGAGTACATGACCGGCGGGGCGGTTGCGGTGCTCGGGGGCGTCGGGCGCAACTTCGGCGCCGGGATGACCGGCGGCCTCGCCTTCGTGCTCGACCCCGAGGGCGCCGCCGCCGGCGATGCCAGCGAGGATGTCGAGATGATCCCGATGTCCGATGTCCCGGCCGAGTGCGTCGAGCTGCTGAGGGGCATGGTGGCCGAGCACGTCGAGCGCACCGGCAGCCGCTGGGCCGCCGAGCTGCTCGGGCAGCTGGACGGGCTGTGCAGCGCCGGCGCTTTCCGCATCGTCGTTCCCAGGGGCGCCGAGATCGCCGCACAGCTGCACCTGCTCAGCGGCGCCGCCGCCCAGGCCCGGGACGAGCTCCCCGTCAGGCAGCTGGCCTCGTGAGCTCGGTCAAGCACGACGAGTTTCGCTTCCTCAACACCGACCGGATCGAGCCGGAGAAATTCTCCCTCGACGAGCGCCGCAGCGAGCAGAGGGAGATCTACCGGGACTTCGCCGCCGGCGCCGCCGCCGAGCAGGCCGACCGCTGCCTGGCCTGCGGCAACCCCTACTGCGAGTGGGAGTGCCCGGTGCACAACTACATCCCCGACTGGCTCGGCCTGCTGGCCAAGGGCAATGTGCTGGCCGCCGCCGAGCTGTGCCACACGACCAACAGCCTGCCCGAGGTGTGCGGGCGGATCTGCCCGCAGGACCGCCTGTGCGAGGGCGCCTGCACCCTCAACTACGGCTTCGGGGCGGTGACCATCGGCGCCGCCGAGCGCTACATCACCGACACCGCCTTCGCCCTGGGCTGGCGCCCGCGCATCGAGACCGCCCCGACCGGGCGGCGCGTCGCCATCGTCGGCGCCGGGCCGGCCGGGCTGTCCTGTGCCGACGTGCTGGTGCGCGCCGGGGTCGCCCCGGTGGTCTACGACCGCTACCCCGAGATCGGCGGGCTGCTGACCTTCGGCATCCCCGAGTTCAAGCTCGAGAAGCGCGTCATGCACCAGCGCCGGGCGATCTTCGCCGACATGGGCATTGAGTTCCGCCTCGGGGTCGAGGTCGGGGTCGATGTCGGCTTTGACGAATTGCGCAGCCATTACGACGCCGTCTTCATCGGCACCGGGGCCTACGACGCCCTGCGCGGCAGCTTCCCCGGCGAGGATCTCGCGGGGGTCTACCCGGCGCTGGACTTCCTGATCGGCAACATCGAGAGGGTGCACGGCTACGGCCACCCGGCGCCCTTCATCGGCGTCAGGGACGCCCGCGTCGTCGTGCTCGGCGGCGGCGACACGGCCATGGACTGCAACCGCACCTCGGTGCGCCACGGAGCCCGCTCGGTCAAGTGCATCTACCGCAGGGACGCCGAGAACATGCCGGGCTCGCAGCGCGAGGTGGTCAACGCCGTCGAGGAGGGGGTCGAGTTCCTCTACCAGCGCGCCCCGCTGGAGATCCTGGACAGCGGCGACGGCCGCGCGGTCGGGGTGCGCACGATCGCCACGCGGCTCGGTGAACCCGGCGCCGACGGGCGCCGCGGCATCGAGACCATCCCGGGCAGCGAGGAGGTCGTCGAGGCCGACATCGTGCTGATCGCCTTCGGCTTCAACGCCAGCCCCCCGGACTGGCTGGACCGGGCCGGCGCCGCGCTGGAGCAGCCCGGCCGCCGCGTGCTGGTGGGGGCGCAGGCCGGCCCCGGCGCCGCCGACTTCCAGACCAGCCTCCCCGGCGTGTTTGCCGGCGGCGATGCGGTGCTCGGCGCCGATCTGGTGGTCACCGCAGTCTGGCAGGGGCGCCAGGCGGCGGAAAGCATCCTGGCGCAGTGGGGCTGAGTCCGGGGACGCCGCCGCTGCTGCTGCGGGCGCTGGCCTGCGAGCCGGTCGAGCGGGTGCCGGTGTGGGTGATGCGCCAGGCCGGCCGCTACCTGCCCGAGTACCGAGAACTGCGCAGCCAGGTCGACGACTTCATGGATCTGGTGCGCCGCCCCGAGCTGTGCTGCACCCTGGCGCTGCAGCCGATCCGGCGCTACGACCTCGACGCCGCCATCCTGTTCTCCGACATCCTCACCGTGCCCGATGCGCTCGGCTGCGGCGTGCATTTTGTCGCCGGCGAGGGGCCGCGTCTGCGGCGCCGCATCGAGGACGGCGCCAGCCTGGCCAGGCTCGATGCGTTCGACCCGGCGCGATTGGACTACGTCTACGAGGCCGTCGAGCGCATCCGCTCGGCGCTGCCCGACTCGGTCGCGCTGATCGGGTTCTCCGGCTCGCCGTGGACGCTGGCGGCCTACATGGTCGAGGGCGGCGGCTCGAGCGACTTCGCCCGGCTGCGCGCGCTGCTCTATCAGCAGCCCGACACGCTGCGCGAGCTGACCGGGATCCTGGCCGGCGCCGTGCGCGAGTATCTCCTCGCCCAGCGGGACGCCGGCGCCCAGGCGCTGCAGCTGTTCGACACCTGGGGCGGCCTGCTGCCCGGGCATCTCTGGCGCGAGCTGTCGCTGCGGCCGGCGTGCGAGGCGGTGCGCGGTCTGGACGTCCCGGTGATCCTGTTCACCAAGGGCGGCGGGCTGTGGCTCGAGGACATGCGCGACGCCGGCTTTGGCGCCCTCGGCATCGACTGGACCTGCGACCTCGCCGACGCCCGCCGTCGTCTCGGCGAGGGCGTCGCCCTGCAGGGCAACCTCGACCCGCTGGCGCTGCGCGCCGCACCGGGGCTGCTGCGGGAGGAGGTCGGGCGCATTCTCGACGCGCATCCCGGGCCGGGGCACATCTTCAACCTGGGGCACGGCATCACGCCGGCGACCGATCCGGAGGCGCTCGCCGTGGTGGTGGATGCGGTGCGCTCGCGCGCGGTGACTTAGCGGTGCAGCATCAGGCCGAAAATATGCGTTGGCTAAAATGCCGCCCCCTCGGCACTCGGGCGGTGCGGCGATGAACTCAACCGCAGACCTGCGCATCGCCGGAACGCACCAGCTCGTCTCCCCCGACGAGCTGATGGCGAGCCACCCCTCCAGCGAGGCGGTGGCCGATCTGACGCAGCGGGCGCGCGCAGAGATCGCCGACATCCTGCACCGGCGGGATGCCCGGCTGCTTGTGGTGGTCGGCCCCTGCTCGGTGCACGATCCGGCGGCGGCGGTCGAGTACGCCGAGCGGCTGGCCGGCTTTGCCCGCTCGCCCGACGCCGAAAACCTGCTCATCGTCATGCGCGTCTACTTTGAGAAGCCGCGCACCACGGTCGGCTGGAAGGGGCTGATCAACGACCCCGGCCTGAACGGGTCGTTTGAGATCAACCAGGGGCTCGGGCTGGCGCGCCAGCTGCTGCTGGACATCGCGGCGCTCGGGCTGCCGGCCGGCACCGAGTTTCTCGAGCCCATCACGCCGCAGTACCTGATGGACGTCATCAGCTGGGGGGCGATCGGGGCGCGCACCACCGAGAGCCAGGTCCACCGGGAGCTGGTCTCGGGGCTGTCCTGCCCGGTCGGGTTCAAGAACGGCACCGACGGGCGCATCGGAATCGCGGTCGACGCCATGCGCTCGGCCGCCGCCCGGCACGCCTTTCTGGGCATTCAGAGCAACGGCGGTGCGGCGATCTTCACCTCCAGGGGCAATCCCGACACCCACATCATCCTGCGCGGCGGGGCCTCCGGCCCGAACTATTCGACCGAGCACATCGCCGACTGCACCGAGCAGCTGCGGCGCGCCGGGCTGGATCAGCGCCTGCTGGTCGACATGAGCCACGGCAACTCGCTCAAGCAGCACAAGCGCCAGCTGCAGGTCTGCGCCGACCTGTGCAAGCAGATCGCCGCCGGCGGCGACGACATCGCCGGGGTCATGATCGAGAGCAACCTCGTCGAGGGCAATCAGTCGCTCGGCGACGACCCCGGCGCGCTGCGCTACGGGCAGAGCATCACCGATGCCTGCATTCACTGGGAGGACACCGAGGTCTGTCTGAGGGAACTCAACCGGGCGGCAGCTGGGCGACTGGAGCACCGTGCCTAGCGCACTGCAGCTCGACCTGGAACTGGCGGGGCGCATCGGCTTGGAGGAGGCGGTACTGCACGCCCTGCTGAGTCAGATCGCCTACCCCGAAGACGGCGCCCAGATCGCACTGGGCGAGCTGACGCCGTGGTGGGACAGGCGGCAGCTCGACACCCTGCTGGGGCGGCTGCGGCGGCTGCGGCTGATCCGCTTCGAGCATCCCGCAGGCGGGCTGTGCAGCTACCGGATGCTCGGGGAGCGCGCAGATGAGCGCCCCCCGGTCGATGCGATCCCGGCGCCGGCGGCGCCGATCGACCCGCTCGCCCCCGTCGAGATGCACCTCGGCTGGCGCCCGCCCGATCAGACGCGCGAATACCTGGCCAGCCTGGGGGTGCCGGCGGAGTGCTTTGACCGCTGGCTGGACGAATTTGTCAGCGAGCATTTCAGCGGCGAGCCCCGCTCGGCGGTGCGCTGGGGCAAGACCTGCGAGCACTGGATGTGGAAGCGCTGGCGCAGGCGCCAGACCGACGAGGCGCGCGAGCGCGTCAGAAAGCCCATGGCCGCCGACTGGCAGCCCGATGAGAACACCAAGCGACAGCTGCTCGAGCGCGGCGTCGACGCCGACTTCATCGAGTCCGAGCTGCCGGGCTTTCGCATCTACTGGGGCGAGCAGCACATCAGCGCATCCGACTGGAACACCCGCTTTTACCGGCGCGTCTGCGACCGCTGGGGCGAAATGCTCGCCGTGCTGAGGCGGGGCGGCGGGCGCGTGCCGATGTCGTCCGACTGGCAGCCCAGCCCCGACTGCATACAGATTGTCGGCGGGCGCGGCATCGACCTGAAATTTGCCCTCGGCCTGCTCGACGAATTCCGCCTGTTCTGGTGCGACAGCGGCGCCGCCCACGCCAGCTGGGACACGGTGTTCTTTCGCTGGGTGCAGCGCTGCTGGGGGCAGCGCGCCGAGGGCGGGCGCAGGCAGCTGCGCGACGAGCCCTTTGCCGAGCGCTTTCTGGACACCGACTGGTGAGCGACCCGAAGTTTCCGACTGATCGAGATGTCGAGCTGATCTCCCGCGACGGCGGGGCGCTGCCGCGGCAGCTCGATGCGCAGCTGCCCGAGCCGCTCAAGCTGGCCATTGTCTCGGTCTTCAACCTGCTGGAGGCGGCCTATCTCGGCCAGTTCAAATCGGTCATGGGCGACGTCGACAAGCGCAAGTTCACCCTGCGCGCCTGGGCGTTTCTGCTGCGGGACATTCCCGAGCAGTGGATCACCGAGGCCGCCGTGCAGCTCTGCCGGGAGAGCGAGTACATCCCCAGCGTCCACCGGGTGCGCCAGAGGGCCCTGATGATCGGCTCGGGGGCGCCCGACATCGACGACGCCTTTGCCGAGGCCTGCCACCGGGCGCACGACCCGGAGGATCGCAGCTGGAGCCATCCGGTCGTGCATCGGGCGGTGCACAGCACCGGCATCTGGGAGCTGACCAACCTCCCCGCCGACGAGGTCCGAACACGCTTCGAGGCGAATTTCTGGAAGGCCCTCGAGCAGCACCACGAAAGCCACGCCGGAAAAAAACTCGGGAGGGGGTGAACATTTGCGGTTTGGGGGGATGACACGACGGCTTGTCGTTTGAGCGGCGGCTTTGACATCAGCCATTGCCGGAAATATTATTTGCGCGGCCTTGCCGTTTTTGTCTTGGAACTGATAGCCCCCGGTAGCTCAATCGAATAGAGCATTCCAATGACTACGGAAAGGTTGCAGGTTTGAATCCTGCCCGGGGGACTATCGCAGCGAGTATATCACCGGTCAGCAGTGTGGACACCCTCAGTGACCGTGCAGGTTGGATGCGATCTTTTGCACCGCCGCAAAAAACCTGCGCGGCCTTGCCGTTTTTGTCTAGGGATGAACAGCCCCCGGCTGCTCGAGCGAATGCGGCGCTGCAATTTATTGACCCGCCAAATGAATCTCTTTTGAAGCGGCCGGCTCGGACGGAAAAACAAATCCCGCCGGGAAAAAACTCTCAGAAAATATTTATTTCCGGGGAATAGACATACATGAGAATTTGCAATTTATATTCAAAATATTAAATAAATCGCCCGGGTTTCAAGCGGCTGTATTTGTATGCTCCCAATAAAAAACAAGAAGAATAATCGGATGAAAAAATCAAATGTGCAGGGTCGGAAAACTCCCCCTTTGCAAATTTTCATCGGCTCGGTTTTTGATGCACTGGCGGCAGAATCCGCATTCCCACCGGCGCCTTGAGACCAGTTTTGGATATCTATAATCCTCGGCGGAATCGAGGGCTGGACGATGACGAATCCGAGGCGAACCGCATCCATCATCAGCCTGCCGGAGCTGTTTCGGCCTCGCTGTGCAGACCCCGTCAAGTGCAGCGGCACGTCCTCCGCCGCATCGCCGGCATGAAGCGTCAGCCCCCGCCCAATCGTCCGATCGGAGTCGACCTGTTCGCGGGTGTCGGGGGGCTGAGCCTCGGCTTTGAGCAGGCCGGATTCGACATCGGCGCTGCGGTCGAGATCGACCCGGTTCACTGTGCCGCCCACCAGTTCAACTTCCCGGACACGGCGGTCATCCCCCGCTCCGTCGAGGGGCTGACCGGCGACATGATCCGGAATACCTCGGGGGTGGGCGGCGCCCCGGTCGACTGCGTGTTCGGCGGGGCTCCGTGCCAGGGTTTCTCGCTGATCGGGCAGCGCGCGCTGGATGATCCGCGCAATCGCCTGGTTCGCGAGTTCGCCCGCATCGTCGCCGAGCTTGACGCCCGAACCTTCGTGTTCGAGAACGTCAAAGGTCTGACGCTCGGCAGACACCGGGCATTCCTCGATGAGATCGTCGAGGAGTTTGACCGGGCGGGCTATGCGGTGCGGGCGCCCTGGCGGGTGCTCAACGCGGGCAACTATGGTGTCCCGCAGCATCGGGAACGCCTGATTCTGCTCGGTGTGCGCAGGGGCGGAACGCTGCCCGACTATCCCGAACCCACGACGAGCCTGCCGCAGGCTCGCCAGAGGGTCGGCGCTCTGCCGGTCGGGGACTGGCCCGATGGCCCAACCTGCCGGGATGCACTGGACGACCTTCCCGATGCGGAGCAATTCGAGGCGCTGCTGGACGGCGACTCGGTTCGGACGGAGGCATTCGGCAAACCCTCCGCATACACGGCTCAGCTTCGCTGCCTCGCCAGCGATTCCTGGCGCTTCGGCTACGCGCGCGAGTGGAACCCCGCCGAGCTCACGTCGAGCGCCCGCACCGTGCACACCGATATTTCGCGCCGCCGCTTCCGTGACACGCAGGCCGGAACAACGGAGCCGATCAGCCGATTCTTCAAGCTGCCGCCGGATGGCGTTTCCAATACGCTGCGCGCCGGCACGGATGGCGCCCGCGGCGCCTTCACCAGTCCGCGCCCCATTCACTACCGCCACCCCCGCTGCATCACAGTGCGCGAGATGGCTCGCCTGCACGGGTTTCCGGACTGGTTCCGCTTCAACGTGACCAAGTGGCACGGCGCCCGGCAGATCGGCAATGCCGTGCCCCCGCCGCTGGCGCGCGCCATTGCGGGCGAGATCATCAGCGCGCTGGGCATCGCACCGCACAGGCCGGAGCGCGTGCTCCGGCTCGGAAGCGCCGAGCTGCTGTCGTTTGACATGTCCGGTGCGGCCCGGCATTTCGGCGTTGCCCGCCTCTCGGGCCGCCGGGACAGGAGGAGCGGGGCGCGCAAGCGCCGCCAGGCGGATATCGAGCGCGAGCGGGCAGGGGCGTTCTGATGTCTGAAAGCGCCTATGCGAGCATCATTGAAAGGATCTTCTTTGACCGCTACAGCGACGGCGATACCGAGATTGAGTTTGATCGGGAGGAGTTGGTGACTGCCGCCGCCGCACTCGGCGTCACGCTGCCCAAGAACCTGGGCGATGTGATCTACACCTTCCGGCATCGGCGCAGCCTGCCCGAGCGGATTCTTGCGACACAGAAGGACGGTGGTGAGTGGGTCATCTCGGGGGCTGGCGCCGCGCGTTACCGCTTCAGGATGGTGCCCGTCAGCCGGATCGAGCCGCGCGATGACCTCCCCGGCATCGACATCCCGGACGCCACCCCCGAACTGATCCGCCTCTACCGGCTCAATGACGAGCAGGCGCTGCTCGCCATTGTTCGCTACAACCGGCTGATCGATATTTTTTTGGGGCTGACAGCCTACAGTCTGCAGAATCATCTTCGAACACAGGTCCGGGGAATCGGTCAGATCGAAATTGACGAAATCTACGTCGGGATCGACAGGAACGGGAGGCGCTACGCGATTCCGATTCAGGCCAAGGGGGGAAGCGACAGGATCAGTTCCGTCCAAGTCGAGCAGGATATCCGCTACGTCCGGCAGCAATTTCCCGATATGAAGTGCAGGGCTATTGCGGCGCAGTTCTTGCCCGATGAAACGGTCGCGCTCTTCGAGCTGACGATGAGGAACGGTGCGGTGGAGGTCGTCGAGGAGCGGCATTACCGCTTTGTCCCCGCCGGCGAAATGCAGGCGGACGACTGAGCGGCCGCTATTTTTTGTTTTCGAATGCCCTGGAGATGTAGTCCTGCATTTTCCGCTCTATGGCTTTTTCGGCCGCCTCGCCGCCGCTGCAGACGAATTCCACCTCGGTGAGGATCTCGGTGACGGCGGTCAATCGTGTCCTCTCCTGCTCGCCGAACTCGGCGTCGGGAAACATCTCGGCGGTTTCGGCGGCATATTCATCGACCCCCACCCGCTGGATCTTTCGGGCGGTGGAGGAGAGCATGCCCAGCACCAGAAATTCGGTGGCGTGCTCATCCATGACGGCGTCGCACTCGCTCCTTCGATGGCTGAGCAGAATGTGCTTGACGTTCTCGAAGGCCCTTTGCTGTTCGGGCGTTTCCGGGCGCTCCCCGTTCTCGCGGTACTTCCAGATCAGCAGGGTGAGCCGCGCGTAATCCCAGTAGTCCGACAGGCGGGTGTCGCCCTCGTGCCCCCAGGCGCCCGGGGACAGCAGGCCGCAGAGGATGAGGATCAGCAGCCCGACGCCGGCGCGGCGGCTCAGCCGTTCAGATCGCAGCCGAGAAATTCCCGGTTGGTCTGGCGCGCGGCCTCCAGGACGGTGAAGTCGCCGGCGGCGGGGTCGACGACGAGGTCCCCCTCCTGCGTCACGGCCTCGATCAGGGCGGCCTGCAGGTTCACCGGCTTTTTGTGCGGGTGGCCGCGGTGGCTGGCAATCTTCTCGGGCCAGGTGTCGGGAATGGAGTGGTTGATCCAGACGCCCTTGGCTTTGCGGGGGGCTTTCTGCAGCACCAGGCAGTATTCCGTGGTGCGCCGGCTGCGGTAGCCCAGGCCGATCTTTCCCTTGTTCCAGTTGATCAGGTCGACCACGTCCAGCCCGCTGTCCTCGATCCAGTCTCGGAAGCCGTTGCACAGGTGGAATTTGTCGAGCCACAGGAACAGGTGGCCGGAGGGGATGAGCACTCTATCAATTGCCAGAATGAATTGCCGGATGTCGGGGTCGGTCATCGCCTTGAGTGCGGCCCGGCGACGCTCCCGGTGCCTGCCCTCATTGCCGAGCTGCAGCCTGTCGAGCACGCCGCGGTACTGGGGGTCGAAGAACACCGCCGGAATGCTGTCCTCCGGCAGCCTGCCCAGCAGGGTGCGCCCCTCCATCTTGAGGCGCTGGTTGAACCGGCAGCCCCTGGGGGGCTTGATTTTGGGGGCGATGATTTCGCGTGTCCCGCTGAATACGGAGCCGGCTTTGGAGCTTTTTGATGCTGTTTTTTCTAATTGCTTTCGGGTCATCCCTTTTTTCTTTTGGCTGGCTTTTCTCTGGCAGCCGCCTGGCTGCGGGCCGGATTATTGCACCTCTCGGTGCGTCAGCCCGAATCTCGCGGTTCGTCTACTTCGGCCAGCGGTTCTCGCCGGCGTCGATTTTGCCGTTGCCGTTGAAGTCATAGGAGCGCTCGCCGTTGGAGCCCAGCCGCGCGATGAGCGCCTGGCCCTGCCGCGCCTCAAGGGTGTAGTGGTCGGCGCCGGCGGCGCTGATGCGAAGGGCGTAGCCGCCCGGCAGCTCGGCGCTCCAGAGCGCGCCCGGGGCGCCGGTGTCCTTGCCGCCGTCGGCCATGCCCGCATAGCCGCCCCTCTGCAGGCGGTGCTCCTCGGCGGCGAGGGCGAACTGCAGCATCTGCGTGCGGACTTGGCGGTGCTGGGCGGCGTCCCGCTGGGCGCCGAGTCGGGGCAGGGCGATGGCGGCCAGTATGGCGATGATGGCCAGCACGCAGAGCAGCTCGGCCAGCGAAAACCCGGCGGTCTCAGCGCGCATAGCTGTGCACCCCGCCGGCTGCGTCGATGCTGACATGCACCGTGGTGCGGGAGCGGCCGATGCTGCAGTCGAGGCGGATCTCGCGCGCGGCGCCGCTGCCCAGCCGGCGGATGCTGTGGCTGATCGCAACCCCCAGGGCGTCGGTGATCTCGCCTTGCACCGGCGCTGTCTGAACCTGCCCGGCCAGCGTCTCGCCCCGGTGCAGGCAGGCCGAGAGCGCCCGCCAGTAATCCCTGTGGTCGGCCAGCAGGCTGAGCTGCAGCCGGGCGCTCTGAGCGCCGCCGCCGATCGCCAGGCTGATGATGCTCAGCACCGCCAGAACCGAGGCCAGGGCGAAGCCGCGGCTGTTCACGGGGCGGCCTCGACGACGATGTTCAGGGTCTTGGCGGCGCGCCCCCCGTCGTGCGGGACGTCGATGCCGGCGAGGCCGTAAGTCTGCGCACCGCCCGGGCCGTTCAGCCCGCCGTCGAAGTCCTCAAGCAGCAGCCCCAGCCGGATCTGCCCGCCGCTGCTGACGGTGCGCATGCGGGCGATGCCCTGGATCAGCTCGCTGCTGCTGCCCCCAGCCGGGGCCTCGTAGAGCGAGTAGATCTTGTTGCCATCGGCGCCCTTTTTTTGGCTGATCGGGCGGATGTAATAGCCCTTCTGCACGTAGCGGTAGAGGAACAGGTCGCCGGTCATTGAGGACAGCTCGGCTGCCGTGAGGTTGGTCAGGTTGTAGATCGCCCCGGATTTGTCCAGTGTCATATTGGTGCGGATGGCACCGGTGCTGCAGTCGGTGATCAGCACACGGGCAAAATCTGATTCTTTGGCGATGTCGGTGGCGGCAACGCTGAAGCTGATCTGATTGCTGCCGTTCACCTGCCGGTTGATCGCCACCGCCGGCGGGACGGCATAGGACACCGCAAAGGCCGTCTCGGAGGAGGATCGGGAAGAGCGGTTGAGGATGTGCCCCTTTGCCAGCTTTTTGGTCCCGGCGGCGACGATCTCCAGCGGCTGCTCCCCGGCCGGCAGCCGCCCCAGGCAGCCGGCGTGGCCGGCGCGCATCAGCTCGCTGCGCAGCAGCTGAGAGACGGTCTGCAGGTTGAGCTGCAGCTGCGTCAGCGTCCCCAGCCGCACGCTGCTGCGCAGGGTGTCGGGCACCAGCATCAGGGCTGCGGCGGTCAGCGAGGTGCCCAGGGCAATGGCCAGCATGACCTCGGGCAGGGTGAAGCCGGCCTCGCCCCCGGTTCTCATCGCTGCCAGAGCTCCAGCCGCTCAAGCGGCAGGTTTTCATCGTCGGAGTAGTCGATGCGCCAGCGCCCCTGCTGCGAATCGCTCGGGCGCAGCGGGGTCTGCCTCAGCAGCACCCGATCGGCATCGGCGTCGATCAATGCAATCTGGTCGAGGGCGGCCTCGGAGCTGCGCAGCGCCTCCAGCTGCAGGGCGACGAGCGAGATCCACACGCTGGCCAGCAGGCCGGCGGCGATGATGACCTCGGCCAGCGTGAAGCCCTGGCTCACGGGCGCTGCGCGGCTCATGGTGTGCTGACGCTGCACTTCTTGCAGCCGTTGCCGCAGGGCTCGATGCGCGTGCGCCCTCCGGCATTGATGACGATGCTCATCGGCTGCACCCCGCCGCCGGGGCACAGGTAGAACGTTCCATTGCTGCCGAAAGCCCCGCCCGAGGCAAACTGCACCGGCTTTTTTCCGCCGGAGTCTTTCCAGAACGCCCGCACCCCGTTGAGCGGCAGCAGCTGGATCAGCTGGCGCGACGAGCTGCCCTCGGCCTGCATCTCCAGCCTCAGCGTGTCGCCCGACCACTGCTGCCGGCAGCCCTGGGCGTCGCCGCTGCAGACCTGGGCGCTGCCGTGGCGCAGCGCCAGCATGCGGGCGCGGTCCAGCAGGGCCTGCACGCTCTGGGTCTGGAGCCGGACCTGGGTCTGCTGCACCGAGTCGATCAGCGCCGGGACGGCGCCGAGCGTGAAGACCGAGCCGATCACGAGCACGATGGAGAGTTCCGGCAGGGAGTATCCGCGGGTGGGGCGTTGCAAGGGGCTGTCTCTGCTGGGGCCAGGTGCGAATGATCAGGCTTCTGCGTCCGCGAAACTGTGATCCGGATCACACCCAAAATGCGATGCTCTTGGGGGGTCGGTTATCGGGCCTGGCGGGGTCGGGCTAGCGCCTGGAGCGCCGGCGCAGGCGCGGTTTGGGGCGGTCGTAGGGGATGACGTTGGCGATGATCTCCAGCAGCGTCAGCTCCCCGTTTTCGTTGGTGTCGATGCGGCTGAACACCTCCTCCCCGCTCTCCTCGAATTCGCTGCGGGTGATTTTCTGCCGCTGCAGGGCGCGCTCGGGGCGGCCCCGAATCGACAGCTCCATGTCGCCGAAGAGTCGCAGGCTGATCAGGTCGTAGACCGGGGTCAGCGAGCGCTCTTCCCGCTCCTTGAGCGAGATCACGCCGTCCCGGTTGCTGTCGAGATCGGCGAAGGCGCGCTGCGCCCAGACCAGCAGCGCGTCCCTCCTGACCTTGGCCATGCGCCCCTTTGAGGACTTGCGCCTGCCCGGGGTGCTGTCGGATTCCTCCTCGTCGTAGCGCCGGATCGGCAGGTGGTCATTCCAGCGCTCGCCCGAGCCGAGCACGCCGTCCCGGCCCTTGTCGATGCGGTCGAACACCCCGGCGAGCTCGCGGCTCCACTCCTCGCTTGAGACGATCCCGTCGTTGTTGCGGTCCAGGTGACGCGTCCACGCCTCCAGCAGGCGCACCGGCGAAGTCGGCGCCGGGGTCGTCTTGCGGCGCTGCTCGCGCACAGGGGGTTCGGGGGTTTCGGGAGTGGCCGCTTGCTCGTCGGATTTCTGGGCTGCGGCCGGCGCCGAGACCAGCAGGCCGGCGAGAATCAGCGCCAGGGCGCTGACCGGGGCCAGCCCGCCGCGCAGTGGAAAATCAGGGAGGCACCGCCGAGAGGGCTTGGCGATCATTGCGCGCTGAACTGTCCCTCGAGCAGCAGGTTGTTGAGTTCTCCGGGCAGCAGCTTGGTGTCTCTGTCCCAGTCCAGGTCGATGAAGAAGCGCTCGGACAGGCGGTCAAACTCGGTGCGGGTGACGCGCACATCGCCGTCGGTGTCGCAGCAGGCCAGCAGCTGCTTGATGACTTCGGGGTGGGTCGGGATCACCAGGTCGTCGATCTCGTCCTGCGACAGGCCGAACTGGCCGTCCTTTTCGTTGAAGGCGTCAATGTATTTGCGGTATTCGGTGTGCGACAGCCACAGGTCTTTGTCGGTGTCGCCCTCGATCATGATGATGCGGTAGTCGGTGCTGTCGATGTAGCCGTTGCCGTCGATGTCGGCGCCCTTGTAGAGCCGGTCCATTCCGGTGCGGTATTCCAGCAGGTCGACGCCTCGGTCGCCGTTGAAGTCCATGGTCAGCAGCCCATTGCCCGGCTCTCCCTCTCCCAGGGCGGGCACTCCGGCTCCGGCCAATCCCAGAGCGATCAGGGACATCGCCAGCCGCTCAATCATCTTATTCACTTGCTCTCTCCATCACTGAATATTCATTGAAAAATCCACGGCGCGGACGTGTTTTGTCAATGCACCGCTGGAAATGCAGTCCACGCCGGTGGCGATATAGGCGGCAAGTGTATCCAAATTAATGCTGCCCGAGGCCTCCAGGTGGATGCGCCCGTCAACCAGGGCGGCGGCGCGGGTGCATTCCTGGACGCTGAAATTGTCCAGCAGCACCGACTCCACCCCCAGTTCGAGGGCGCTCTGGAGCTCCTCAAAAGTCTCGACCTCGATCTGCAGCGGGGCATCGGCGTGGCTCCCGCTGCGCACCGCTGCGACCGCCTCGGGCAGGCCGCCGGCGGCGGCGATGTGGTTCTCCTTGAGCAGGAAGGCGTCGAACAGCCCGATCCTGTGGTTGTCCGCCCCGCCGATGCGCACGGCGTACTTCTGCGCCAGTCGCAGCCCGGGCAGGGTCTTGCGGGTGTCGCGCACGCGCACGCCGCTCGCCGCCGCCGCCTCGGACCAGCGCCGGGCCGCCGTGGCGGTTCCGGAGAGCAGCTGCAGGAAGTTCAGCGCCGTGCGCTCGCCGGAGAGCAGGGCGCGCACGTCGGCCTCGACTTCGAGCACGGTCTGATCGGGCTCCAGGGCGTCGCCGTCGCCTGCGCACCAGCCGAGCCGGCAGTCTGGATCGAGCGCGGCGAAGACGCCCTCGGCGAAGCCGCACCCGCACAGGACGGCCGCCTCGCGCACCACGATCCGGGCCAGGGCGCGCCGCCGCGGAACCAGCTGTGCGCTGAGGTCGCCGCTGCCGATGTCCTCGTCCAGGGCCGAGCGCACCAGGCGCTTGATGTAGTCTCGGGGCAGGGCGGCGCTCACGCGGGATCCGGGCGGGGGGCGGTCTTTATAATACGCCGCCCTGGGCGCAGACGGCTTGGTGTTCGCACTCGAAATCGAGGATCTGACCAAGGTCTATCCCAGCGGTATCCAAGCTCTGAAAGGCATCAGCCTGCGGGTTCCCGAAGGGGATTTCTTCGCGCTGCTGGGTCCCAACGGGGCCGGCAAATCGACCTGCATCGGCGTGATCAGCTCGCTCATCATCAAGACCTCCGGGTGCATCAGCATCAGCGGGCTGGACATCGACGCCGAGCCGCACCTGTCCCGCGCCGGGCTCGGCGTGGTCGCCCAGGAATTCAACCTCAACATGTTCGAGACCGCCTACGACGTGGTGTTTCGCCAGGGCGGCTACCACGGGCTGTCGCGCCGCCAGAGCCGCATCAACACCGAGCGCTACCTGCGCGCCCTGCAGCTGTGGGACCGGCGCGATCTCAAGGTGCGCGAGCTCTCCGGCGGGATGAAGCGCCGCCTGATGGTCGCCAAGGCCATGGTCAACGACGGCAGCGTGCTGATCCTCGACGAGCCCACCGCCGGTGTCGATGTCGAGACGCGCCATGCGACCTGGGACTTTCTGCGCGAGCTCAACGGCGAGGGCAAGACCATCATCCTCACGACGCACTACCTGGAGGAGGCCGAGCAGCTGTGCCGCGATGTCGCCATCATCAACAACGGCGAGCTCATCGCCAACACCAGCGTCAGCGACCTGCTGCACCAGCTCGAGGTCGAGACCTTCATCTTCGACCTCGCCGCACCGCTCGAGGGCGAGCTGCGGCTGGGCGGCCTTGAGTGGCGCCGGCGCGAGGGCTCCGAGGTCGAGGTCGATCTGCCGCAGGGCGAGACCCTCAACCGCGTGTTCGCCGAGTTTTCCCGGTGCGGCATCGAGGTGATCAGCATGCGCACGCGGGCGAGCCGCCTGGAGGAGGCCTTCGTCAGCAGCCTCGGGGAATACCAGCAGTGAACCGCAAGACCATCTGGAACTCCTTCTGCACGCTGCTGCTGCGCGAAATCGACCGCTTCATGCGGATATGGATCCAGACGCTGGTGCCGCCCATCATCACCATCTCGCTCTACTTTCTGATTTTCGGGGCCCTGATCGGCCCGCGCATCGGCACCATGGGCGGCTTCGACTACATTCAGTTCATGGTTCCCGGGCTGGTGATCATGTCGATCATCAGCAACACCTACGCCAACGTCTCCTCGTCCTTCTTCGGGATGAAGTTCATGCGGCTGATCGAGGATCTGCTGGTCACGCCGACCCCCAACTGGGTCATCCTCTGCGGCTTTGTCGCCGGCGGGGTGGTGCGGGGGCTGATGGTGGGGGTGCTGGTGATGGTGACCGCGCTGTTCTACACCGAAGTGTCGATCGACAACATCGGCCTGACCCTGGCGGTCGGCGTTCTGGCCTCGGTGATATTCGCCCTGGCCGGCTTTCTCAACGGCCTGTTCGCCAACAGCTTTGACGACATCTCGGTGATCCCGACCTTCGTGCTGACCCCGCTGATCTACCTGGGCGGGATTTTCTACTCGGTCGATCTGCTGCCGGACATCTGGCGCAACATCTCCTACATCAACCCCATCCTCTACATCGTCAACGCCTTTCGCTACGGCGTCCTGGGGATTTCCGACATTCCGGTCGGGACCTCGATCGCGGCGCTGCTCGTCGGCGTGGCGCTTCTGTTCTCGTTCAGCCTGTGGATGCTCAACCGAGGCACCGGCATCCGCCAGTAGCGCCGGGCGCCTGCGGGCGGATGCGGCTAGCCCTCGTCCCTGTCCGAGCCCCCAGCGAAAATCGCCACTCCCAGAAGCGTCACACCGAGCGGCCAGAAAATGAACAGCGAGGCCACCCCCGCCGCTGCGACCCAGCCGCGCCAGGTGCTGCCCCTTTTGGATCGGCCCCGCCCTCCTGTTTTGCCTGTTCTGACCTCCCTCTCCTCGAAGTCAAAGCTGCCCTCATCTGGGAGTTCAATCGGCCCGCTGTAATCTGGCGTTGGGGAGGGCGATAGCTGGGACTGCCGCAGTAGTTCAGCATGTTTCCTGAATTTGATGCTCTGTGCGTCCGCACTTGCACCTGCCAGATTTAGGCAGCGTGAACTATTAATGTGCCACTTAATTTTCTCTGCTTCTCGTCTGACCGCATCGGCATGTGTCAGATCTCTCGCCATAACTAGAGGTTTGGTGATTTGTGGGTAACGTATGCGATGCGCCTCAACCAACTCGTTGTATTCACCGCGCCAGCGTGCATCGGGGTTGCTAGTGATGCCCCAGTAAAATGATCCGTTTGGCCAACTCCAGCAGTAAAGCACATGCAGCTTCATCTCAAAGGGGAGTGGTGGGAGGCCAAATTCTCGCCAGTGTTCACACTCCCTTTCTTGCGGCTCTAAATCCATTTCCTCGTAGTGCTTGCGTCTTCTTGAACGCTTCTTGGCTTTTTGCTCTTTCCGCTGCTGCTCGGCAAACGCCCGCCAAATTTCCTGTTCCCTAGTCAGCGGCATTTTGTTGCCGTCCTTTAGATGCTCAAATACGGCCTCTGGCGTCAATCCCCGAGCTGTCAGTGCATCCACGGTTCGCACGGCCTCGACCTCAGTGTAGTAATCGCTGTTACTGCCGGTATATGACTCGCCGTTATGAATATTGGCGAACGAGATGGTGAAGAAATCGCCTTGCTGCTGCACGATAGCAATGATCGGCTCGTCCCCCACTTGGCCGACTTGCACACTGTCATTTTTTGCCATCCAGACAACCCACTTCCTCATTTCAACTCACTTCACTGGAAGCAATTGCGCCGAGAAGTGTATGAATTCCGCAAGAATTCAGATGCGCAATGCAGACGACTTCAATGTCTTGGTTTTCAACTGCGCTGATGACTTTTTAATCAGGCCGCCCGCTGCCGCGCACCTTCAGGGTGTGACTGGATTGCCGGCGATCCTCCGCCGCGCTCCACCGGGAGGCGTCGGGAGTTTGTTCGGGGTCAGAGTCAGACACTGCCGTTCAGCCCGCCGCTCTCTGTTCGCGCCTCTGCCGATGCCCCGCCCCTCTGCCGATGCCTCGCGCGCTGCAGGGCGAGTCGCTGATCGTCGCTCAGACTCTCCAGCCAGGCGTCGTGGATGTGCTGCCGTTCGCGGTACTGCTCTGCCGAGAGCCGGCGACCGGTCGTCTTGTTGCGGCGATTCAGGCTCATCGGATCGGCGAAGGTCGCATCAATCAGCCTGGCTTCAATGTCCATCGCCATGTATGCGGGGATGCCCTCGGCGATGGTGCGCGGTCGGACTTCCGGATGCACGGCCCTGATGTCTTCAATCCAGTCATTCCGCGACTTGGTCATCAGGCGCTCAATCGCCTGCACCGTCGATCCGAAGTAGAAGCGGCCGTCGGGTGCGGTGATCGTGAAGACGATCGCCGGCGTCCCGGGGTCGTCGACGTGCCGCTGGCGGGTGGTGATGCCCCGCTGCTTCAGATAACTCGTAGCCGTGTCCTTGCTCACCCCGAATTTTCTCGCTATCTGAGTCAGATTTTCGCCGGCCTGATACGCCGCCACCAGCCTGTCAATCTGTCTGTCGGAAAACTTGCGCCGCGAGTAGCCCCGCTTGCGAATCTTGATGCCCCGCTGCTTGAGTCGCTTGACGATGAATTGCGAGCTGAAGCCATAAGTCTCTGCGATTTGACGGGCGGGCTGCCCCGCCTGATACGCCCTGCAGATTTCATCCATGGTTGAATCCGGCAGGACGAGGCTCTTGCTGGAGCCCCGCAATGTGACGCCGTTTTCCACCAGCCAGCTCGCAACGGTCCCGTCGGTCACCCCAAACGCCTCGGCGAGCTTGTCGGTGCTTTCGCCGGCTTCATAGCGCCTGACCATTTCCTCGATCTGCGCATCGGACAGAACCCTGCTCCGGCGGGTCTGCTTTGCAGGCCTGCGCCCGCCCTTTGCGACATAGCGGTTGACGGTGTCGATGCTGATGCCGTAAATGACCGCAAGCCTGTCGGCGCCCACCCCATTCTGATGCAGCCGCCTGATCTCTGCGATGTGCTCGGCCGCCATCACGCCGCTGCGCCCGCCTCTCCCCCTGATCTTTACGCCGTGCTGTCTCAGGATCTTGAGAACATTTGCTGCACTGATTCCCAGCCGCACAGCGAGCTTGGGGGAGCTCATGCCGGCCTCATAGCGGCGGCAGATATCGGCGATCTGTTCGTCAGACAGCCTTGTCCTGCGGATGTTTTTCACGTCCCGCGTGTGCAGAACCCTGTAGACGTAATCCTGGGAGACACCGAATTCCTCGGACAGCAGCGCCACTCTTTCACCCTGCTCATAGCGGCGGCAGATGTCCTCAGCCTGCTGGTTGGTCAGCCGGCGCACCGATTCCCCGCTGCTGCGGAGTTTGACGCCGTGCTGCCTCAGCCGTCTGTGGATGAAGCTCGGGCTGACGCCATAGGCCTCGGCCAGCTGGTAGGTACTTTCGCCCGCCTCATAGCGGCGGCAGATTTCGGCGATCTGCTCGCCAGTCATCTGGCTCCTGTCTTTGCGCAGCTTTGCACCGTGCTGTCTCAGATGGTCATAGAGGGCGATGGTATGGAGGTCAAATGCCTTGATCAGCTGACGAACCGGCTCCCCCGCCTCATAGCGGCGGCAGATTTCGGCACTCTCCTGCTCGGTCAGATTTCTCTGAGCCATTCGGGTTGCCCTGGATCGTCTTGGTGCGCCATTGCGGGTTCAAACCCTTTTGCGGGCTGGTCGTCTAGCCGGACGACTGCAGCGCGCGGATGTGATTGTTGAGGCGCCGCTTGTAGCGCGCCGCCTTGTTGCGGTGGATGAGGTTTTTGCGCGCCGCCCGGTCGAGCGATGAGGAGGCTTCCCGGTAGGCGATGCGGGCGGCCTCGATGTCCTGGGCTTCGATCGCGCTGACGACTTTTTTGATCAGGGTGCGCATTGCCGAGCGCTCGCTCATGTTGCGGCTGCGCCGTTTGACGGCTTGGCGGGCGCGTTTGCGGGCTTGTGGTGAGTTGGCCAAGGGAGTCACGCCTGATTTTGCGGCGGCGGATTATATCTACGACATTGGCCGCTTTCGGGCGGGGCGCCCGCGGGCGCCGTGCTAATATCCGCCGTCCGAGAGCGGTGAGCGCATCTGGAAATGGGGATTGAGATCATCGCCGCACTTGCAGGTGCCCTGGCTCTCGTTGGAGTCATCGTCTTCTTCGTCGTGCGCTCCAGGAAGGGTTCGGACGATGAGTCCCCCCAGAAACAGCCCCAAGAACAGGCCCCCCCGGAAGTCGATGAGCTTCCCTCCAAACCCTCAACCGCACTGCCCGAGGCGCCTGCGGTTGACCCCTCCAAACTCAGGGAACACAAGGCCGCCGCCCAGGAGGGCCGCGCCGAATCGCAGTACGCCGCAGGGATGGCCTACCTGTCCGGGCTGGGCGGCGAGCGCAACCCGGGCGAGGGCGCCAAGCTGATTCGCAGCGCCGCCCGCCAGGGCTACGTCGAGGCGCAGTACCGGCTCGGCAACCTCTATCTGAGGGGCGAGGGCATGCGCCAGGATGTCAAGGAGGCCGTGCGCTGGATCGAAAAAGCCGCCAGGCAGGATCACGCCGAGGCGCAGTACTACATGGGGCTGATGTGCGAGCTGGGCGAGGGCGTCGACCCCGACCCGCAGCGCGCCTGGGATTACTTCACCGCCGCCGCCAATCAGGGGTTTGCAAAGGCCAGGGACAAGCTTGAGCGACTTCGCAGAGAGCAGGGCGAAGCCGCCGAGCCCGACGAGGGGGCTGACTCCGGTGAGGGCGAATCCGGCGGGGGCGAGAGCGCCGAGGCCGAGACCGCAGCGGCCTCTGATGCGGCAGAACAGCCATCCGAAGGGCAAACTCCCGCCGCTGAACAGCCGCCTGCGGAGGACGGGGAGAAAAAGTCCGAAAACGCCTGATCGGTTTGATGCATCGGGCCCTCGCCGCCGGAACCCTTTCAGCACAGCGCCGTGTTTGAGGGCCGAATTCAGTCCCAGGCCCGAGGCAAGGGCGTGCTGATCGCCGATTCCGGAGGGCTGCGCTACCCGCTCGCGGCGGGCCAGATGCGCAGGCTGCTGCACGGCGACCGCGTCCGCGCCGTCGTCATCTCCAGGCCCGCCGGCCGCTACAAGAGCCGCAGCCGCCGGCCGCGCCACGCGCACCGCCCCGAGGTTCGGGTCGAGATCAAGCAGGTCATCGAGAGAACCATCCAGCGCCTGAGCGGCTATCTCAGCATCGGCGATGACGGCGCCGCCCTGATGATGCCGGTGCACCGCCACGTCCAGCGCCCGGTCGCCGTATCGCACAGCGACCTGGGCGGGGCCGAAAACGGCGAGCTGGTGGTCGCCGAGCTGCTGGAGCAGCGGGGCGAGCGGCTCAGGGGTCGCATCGTGCAGCGCTGCATCGGCCAGCAGGGCTCGGCGGAGGCGGCCACCGAGGCCGCCCTGGCCGAGTTTGAGATCCCGCACCGCTGGCCCGACGAGGTGCAGTCCGCCGCTGCGGCGCTCGCAGGCGCCGACCCCTCGGCCGAGGCGCCCGCGCGCATCGACCTGCGCGATCTGCCGCTGGTGACCATTGACGGGGCTGACGCGCGCGATTTTGACGACGCCGTATTCGCCGAGGCCATCGGCGAGGAGCGCTTTCGCCTGGTGGTGGCGATCGCCGATGTCGCCCACTACGTCCGCCCGGACGACGCCCTCGATGTCGAGGCGCGCAGGCGGGGCAATTCGGTCTACTTTCCGCGCAGCGTCGTGCCGATGCTGCCCGAGGCGCTGTCCAACGGGCTGTGCTCGCTGGTGCGGGGAGCGGATCGCCTGTGCATGGTCTGCGACATGGACGTCGAGCCCGACGGCAGCTGCAGCCGGGTTCAGGTCTACGAGGGGCTGATGCGCTCCCGCAGCCGGCTGACCTACTCCCAGGTCGGCGAGTTTCTCTCCAGCTCCGGCGAGGGCGGCGATGCCGGCGAGGGCGGCGACATCGACGACGCCGAGATCGCCGCCTCGCTGCGCAGCCTCGGCCGGCTCAGCACCGTGCTGCACAGGGCCAGGGCACAGCGCGGCTCGATCGATCTGGAGATCGCCGAGGCCAGCGCCGTGCTGGGCGAGGACGGGGCGGTCGGCGGCTTTGTCTTCCCCGAGCGCAACGAGGCGCACCGCCTGATCGAGGTCTGCATGCTGCAGGCCAACGAGGCCGTGGCGCACCTGCTGCAGCGGCACGGCATTCCGGCGCTCTACCGCGTGCATCCCCAGCCCATTGCCGAGCGCATCGAGGAGCTGCGCGCGATGCTGTCGGGGCTGGGGCTGAAGCTCGACGGCGGCGATGCGCCCAGATCGAAGCACTTCGCCAAGCTGATTCGCGCGGTGCGGGGACGCCCCGAGGAAGCGGCGCTGCACACCCTGCTGCTGCGCAGCATGAACGAGGCGTTCTACGACGGCGAGTGCGCCATGCACTTTGCCCTGGCCTACGACCGCTACACGCACTTCACCAGCCCGATCCGCCGCTACCCCGACCTGGTCGTGCACCGGGCGCTCAAGGCGCTGCTGGGCAGGCACCGGGGGCGGGGCGAGTTCGCCCGTGCCGGCGAAGTCGCGCACCCGGCAAAGGACGGTGCGCCCTATCCCTACTCCGCCGCGCACATCGGCCGCCTCGGCAGGAGCTGCTCGGAGACCTCGCGCCGGGCCGATGCGGCGACGCGGCAGGTCATCTCGTGGCTGCTGTGCGACTGGTTCAGCGAGCGCATCGGCGAGACCTTTGACGCCGTCATCAGCGGCGTGCAGCGCTACGGCCTGTTCGTCAAGATCCCCGAGTGCGGCGGCAGCGCCCTGGTTCCGGTGCGCGACCTGCCCGGCGCCGGCCACTACGACTTTGACGGGGTCTCGCTGCGCGCCGGGCGGCAGAGCTTTGCCATCGGCCAGTCGGTCCGGGTTCGGGTGCGCCGCGTCGACACCGGGCGCTCGCAGGTCACCTGCACCCTGGCGTGAGCCGCTCCGCCGCCGGTGCACCGGAGCACGCCTGGGGGATCCACGCCGTGCGCGCCATTCTCGAGCTGCGCCCCGAGTCGGTGCTGCAGTTCTGGGCGGTTCCCGGCGGCGCCGTCGACGAGCTGATCGAGCTGGCCGCGCGCAGCGACATTCACGTCGAGTTCACCGGGCGGGGCGCCATTGAGCGGCTGGCGCGCACCGGCACCGGACACCAGGGCGCGCTGGTGCGCTACCGCCCGCTGCCCGAGCAGAGCGAGGCCTGGCTGTGCGAGACCCTGCGCGGCGATGCCGGCGCCTGTGCGCTGGCGCTCGACGGCGTCACCGATGCGCACAACCTCGGCGCCTGCCTGCGCAGCGCCGACGTG
>MEIF01000090.1 GCA_001750645.1 Gammaproteobacteria bacterium AqS3 | reverse complement strand
GTGGGCAAGGGCGGCCGCAAGAAGACGCGCAAAGCGTAAATCATAAAGGAGACTTGAAGAATGGCTAGAAAACCGAAGAAAGACATATTTGACGAGAAAAAGATTTGGAATCCCAACGGCGGGCCGGTCAAATTGACCAAAGCCAAGAAATCCGGCGGGGGCAAGAAAAAGCGCAAGGCGTGAAGATGTGGTAGGATACGGAAGATGTCCCGCCGTCCGGCGGGACGATTCCAACGGAGAGTCTACGATGCGGCGTTCGAACAATGTCGTCAAAGCGGCGCAGGTGATGAACCATGTTTTGAAACAAGAGGGTTTCGATTCAAGGGTTTACGATAGCTGTTTCGTCAATATCCGCTCATTGCCGAAAGAATGGAGAGAGCAAATGCGGTTGCGCGATACGATCGCGACCGCGCCATTTGTCATGCCGTTCACTCTTCGCGAAAATCCGGCGTTTTGGCAAATGCAATTTTCTCCGAACCGCCCCGACCTATATGCTGCATATAATCGTAACCACGCCGGAATTTTGATCGCCGTCGAAGGCATCGATGGCGTCGGCAAAACAACGATCTGCAAAGAAATCAAAAAGATCATCCTTGAGATGACGGCGGGGCGTCAAACCGTCATGAATACCAGCGCGCTTTCGGAAAATTCCACCAAACTCGGTCGGGCGATCGGAAAGATTTTGACCGGATATGAATACGATCCGTCCAGCATCACCGAAGCGATGCTGATACTCGCTGCCAGGCGGGATAACTTGGAACACATCATATTACCCAGTTTGGCGTGCGGGTGGTGGGTCGTTTCCGATCGCCATTTGGATTCATTGTCCGTATATCAAAATCGAGGCGATGATCACGGGTTGAAAGAAAGGATGTTGATGGAACAATACGAACTCAATATGCCGGCGGATATTACATTCGTGTTGGACTTGCCCCCCGATCATCCGCGCCGCGCGAATGTTGGGCTAATCGATCGGATGGAAAACAAGGACGGCGATTTTTGGGAATACGCCCGCGCGAAGTTTCTCGACATTGCCAATCGAAATCCAAGACATAAAATCATCGATGCTCAGTTGACAATCGATCAGATAAATTGTATAATAAAAAATCATTTGAACGACTATTTTTTTGAAAAAAGGAAAGACAATGATCAGACTTGAAATTATCGGGAAACCTGGCTACGCGAAACATCGGAAAGTTTATGTGCAGACGATGGAGCAAGCGAAAGAGGTGCAGGCGAGATGTTTCCGTAACGGCGAAACTTGCGCAATTTATGAAGGAAATATTTGATTATGGGTATTTTGTCTGCATTGCCGATCATCGGCAATATTATCGGCGGGCCGGTATCCAAGATCATCGACAATCTGGGCGAAGACGATCGGCGGGAGTTCGAACGCGCGATGCAACGGATCGATAATGAGTATCGGTTGAAGATCGCGCAAATCGAAACGAACAAGGCGGAAGCGGCGCATTCTTCGATCTTTGTCGCCGGTTGGCGGCCGTTTGTCGGTTGGGCGTGTGGGTTTGTCTTTATCGCCGCGGCTGCGGTCGCGATATTCGGGGCGTTTGTCGGGATGACGCCGGAGCAGATCGCCGCATTGTCCGAAGCGAAGGCGATGATGTTTCCGGTGCTGATGGGGCTTTTGGGGCTTGGCGGTATGCGTTCGTTCGAAAAGTTCAAAGGCGTCGCCCGCGAAAACATGAAATAACTTCAGGAGAAATGATATGCCTTGGGAACTGAGACTCCGCGGTGCGGGATCGTCGATGCCGGGCGGAAGATTCAAGACGCGCAAGCAAGCGGAGTTGACGAGGAGTTTGCTCGCCGGACACGGATCGATCGATCAATACGAAATCATAAGGGTGAAATGAGATGCCTTGGCGATTGCATGAAGTGGGGCGTCCGGCGAGCACCGGCGTCACATTCCGAACGAAAGCCGAAGCTCTCGAATATCGGCTTCATCTCATCGATAGTTTCGGACATTCTAGCCCATTGACGATTTCGAAAGTTCCATAAAATTGGCAACCACCCTCTAACCGGAACCGCTCGATTCCGTCACCGCCATCCTGCATCGGGTACATCACCGCCTATACTGTCCCCATGTGAACGGCATGGTTGCCGGTCTTTCAATGCCAAAGGGTGGACTCGAGCGATATTTTGATGTATCATTGCGGCAAACAATCGAAAGGAAATGTCTGTGAACATTGACGAAATAGTCTGTCGGGCCGGCGATACTCTGGAATCCGAAGGAGTGATCGCCACTATCTTCGGTGATGCCGGCGTCGGGAAAACGACACTGGCATACAAATGCTTTCCGAATCCATTGTTCATTCCTGTCGAAGACGGGATGCGTGCGATCCCGAATGCGCAAATGCTTCCCAAGCCGGGATCGTTCGATGTCTTTTGGGAGTATTTGACCGCGCTCGATCAATCCGCGATGGAAGGATCCAACAAGTTCGAATCGATCGTGATCGATTCGCTGACCGCGTTGGATGAAATCGTGATCGCCGGAATTTTGGAAAAACATGACAAACAAACGCTATCCGATGTCGGGGCTTGGGGAGCCGGATATTCGATGTTGAAAAAGACGATGCAAGCGATCAGGAAAAAACTGACGCGGCTGCAAAGCAACGGCGTCCATATCGTATTGATCGCGCACGCGGCGGTCACCAAGTTTTCTCCGCCGGATTCCGCCAACGACTATGATCGATGGACGCTTTCGTTGCAAAAAAGCACGCTTGGGACATTCACGCAAGGCGTCGATGCGGTTATGTTCGTTGCGCCGAATGTCACAGTCACCACAAACTCCGAAGGGCGCGGCATTGCAAAGCAAGTCGGAGACGAAAGAAAAATCACGATGCACCCGACGCCGGTCAGCATCGCCAAAAATCGGTTTATGATCAACGAATCGATTCCTTTCATTTTGCCGGAGAATGACGAGGATTTCGTCAATCCATTGGCATTCATGTTCGAAAACAGGAGAGGCTGATGTCTTTATTGGTCGGGTTCGATCCGTCGCAAGTGGAAGATGTCAATGACAATCCGCTTGTTCCCGAGGGGAAATACCGCGTGATGTTGACCGATGTCGTCGAAGACGTATCGAAAAGCGGGACGGAGTTTGTTCGTTGGGAATGGGTCGTGGTTGCGGGCAAGCACGAAGACGCGAAGTTCGAATGCGTGCATTTTCCGCAATCCAGCGAAGGTTCCATGAAGGTTTTTCAATCCCATACGAAATCGCTTTGTCGGGCATTGAAGTTGGCGAAGGTGAAGAATTATGACGATCTGTTGAACAAGCCGGTTATGGCGAATGTCAAGATCAACAAATATACCGACAAATTCGGCGAGATCAGAAAAAACAATCAGATCAACTATTTCGAAATGGATGACACCGGTAAAAAATCATCCGCATCGACTGGGAAGTCGGTCGCGCCGGAACCGGCGGATTTGATCGGCGGCGATAGTCAAGACGATCCGCCGGACTTCGACGATGATATGCCTTTCTAAATGAAAGGACCTTCCAAGCATCTGGTGCCTGATGGATTCGAAAACCGCCGGTTCGATTTGGAATCGGGGGTTTTCGACGGGTATGTCAAACGCCGCGATCTCGAAGACGAGCACCGCGTGCATTTGGGCGCGTCCGACATTGCCAACGAGTGCCCCAGGCATATTTGGTATGCGTGGCGATGGGCATACGCCCCGAAGCACGATCCGCAGATTTTGCGGTTGTTTCAGCGCGGGCACCGGATGGAGAATGCGTTCACGATGGATTTGCGTTCGGCCGAGTGCATCGTTTATCCGAACGATGTCGATGGGAAGCAATTCGAATATGGTTATCTTTGGAATCATTGCAAAGTGCATTTGGACGGCATCGCGTTGGTTCCGCAGCAAGACGGCTCCACCAAACGCATGATCGTTGAAATGAAAACGATGTCGGAGAAACGATTCAAATCGTTGGAGTCCGACGGGTTGCGGAAAGCCCATCCCGACTATTATAGGCAAGTGCAAACTCAGTTGTTGATCGTCCGCCATGCGCAAAAAAACTCCCCGAACGACGGCCCGCCGGAATCGATCAGAGACAAACCGATCGATGGGGTGATCTTTTTTGCCGAAAACAAGAACACGGATGAAATATACATCGCGGATGTCTGGGACGATCTGGCGATGCAAGCCGAAATCGAGCGGTTTTTGCAAACCCTGTTTTTAACCGGAAAAGCCCCGCCGCCGATCGATTGCAGCGAAAACGCGCCGCCGTGTCTGTGGTGTGATTACAAGCATATTTGTCGGGAACATCATTACGAAGCGATCGAAAAAAACTGCCGGACTTGCGATCATGGCAAACCCGTTTGTCGGGGGACGCATAGTTTGCCTCACGCGGTCGATGGACGCTGGGAATGCGCGATAGGCAACGAATTCGGCGTCGTTTGCGATAGATGGTGCATGAACCGCGAGTTTTAGGCGCGTGTTGACCGAAACGGAACTTCGTGCAAGGCTGATCGAATTCGTCGATCGATGGGGGTTGCACGATGGGATATGCGATATTCAGTTGATGGTTGGAACCGATACGCCGTTGCCAGAAAGCAACGATCCCGAAATCGTCGAAGCCGCCGTTGCGCAATGGCGCGCGACGCCGGGGGCGAAGATGTTAGCCAAAACGCTTCGCGGGATGGGATACAAACGGGGTTGGGTGGAAGTTATGCTGGGCGGCAAATGCGCCGGTTTCGTCAAGTCCGCATGATCCGCGCCGCCGGTTATCGACGATCATAGTAAGCATTGGCGATATTGACGCGATCGATGATCATGTCGGAAATATACTGAGAAAACGATATTCTTTTCATTGCGGCGATCGCCTTTGCGTCGAGCAATATATCCGGCGGGATATTCAACGTCAGTTCCATTATCGGTTCGGATTCGTTCATGTCATCTCTCCTGAATGATCGCCATTTCGATCTCTTTGCATATCAATACCACCCTTGCACACGAGTCGGAAAAGCAAGGGCCGGGAGCATGATGCGTTCACATGGCTTCGAAAAGCCGATGCAGAGAAAGTTAGAAACGGGCAGTGGCGAAGACCGTTCAAGGAGTACTCCCGTTGCATGATTTGGTGGGCCGCGTTGGGCTCGAACCAACAACCTTCCGATTAAAAGTCGGATGCACTACCATTGTGCTAGCGACCCATCGTGCGGACGGCGTCGGACCGTTGAGTTTGTTTATGGATTCGCTCATCGGAAGCGCCGCCCGCACGAATCTGGATTAGTGATATTTCCTGATCAGTGTCAGCCGAAGCCGACATGACGGGAAAATCACGCTTTTTCTGTGGGATATGCCATTATCGACATCTTCTTCTGAATCGCAATAGTAAAAAAAACATTCCACGCGATCGGAATCGATGAAGTCGATTTCATGACCGCCGAAGCGTCCGTGATCGATGATTGTACCATCGTCACGAATCTCTTCGACCTGCCATTTGTGGATCAGATCGTCTTGCAATAGCATCGGTTTCTCCTTGGGACTGGCGATCGACGAATCGAAGAAAATCAAACCCACGGCTTTTTCCAAAGATCGCAATCGAGTTTGCACGTCCAGCAAATCGCGCCGTCTTCGTCGGGGTCAATATTCTTCTGAGACACGAACACCCCGCAAAATACGCATTTCGGGGGGTGTCGCGCGGGCTCGGTCATCAGTATCGGTTTTCAAAGGGAAGACTATCGATATGATCCCCAAAACACTCATCGCAAAGATCGCCATCGTATCCGACCGGCAGCGAAATCCCGCAATCTACGCACTCGCTCGAAAAACATTTAACAGGCATGATATTTCTCCCAATCGTGATTACATCGTGAAAACATCGTAAGACCTTGGTCCTGTTTCATTCCAGCATTTCAAACATACGCCAAGGTCAGGCGTTTCAGGATCGACAAGATTGTCGCAATATGAGCATTGTTCGCCCATTATGACTTTCATCGGCATTGGCTTTCTCCGTTGGTGATGCTGCGATTATACGCGGACACGGGATTTTTGTCAAGCCCGGCATTTGCCGGGCATGGCGGAACCCATGGCGGAAAGCCTTGCCAAGCGCTCGCCGCCGTCGATGACCGTGAACCGCACGGTGGGCATCTTTATCTCGAAGCGTCGCGCCAGCGACTCGGCGTCTTCGATTTTGTCGAAGACGACATCGACGATCCGATCAGGCTTGCCGTCGGTGTGAGCGACGATGTGAAACTTCGTGAACGGACAATCCGAACGAGGATTGACGGGACTGCAATAAGGGCATGAAGTCATGATGACTCTCCGTGAATGGCGATGTGGTCAGGTGTCAAGCCCGGCATTTGCCGGGCATGGCGGAACCCATG
>MEIF01000089.1 GCA_001750645.1 Gammaproteobacteria bacterium AqS3 | reverse complement strand
GCCTCACCACCAGCGTGGAGGTCACCGTCGATGATGACGACGAGGGGTCGCTGACCGTGTCGACGGCCACGCTGAGCGTGGACGAGGGCGGCAGCGCCACCTTCACATTCAAGCTGGGAGCCGCGCCATCGGGAACGGTGCGCGTGGAGCTGACATCGAGCAACTCCGCCGTGAGTATCGACCCAACCTCGCTGAACTTCACCCTCTCGAACTGGCAGACGGATCAGACCATCACGGTCAGCGCCGCCGCCGACGCCGACTCCGAAGACGAGGAGGCGACCATCACCCTGGACGCCTCGGGCACCGGCTACGACAGCGTCGAGGAGACGGTGACGGTCAATGTGACCGAGACCACCCCGGGGCTGACCCTGTCGGATTCGTCCTCGGCGGCATTGACCGAGCTGGAAATCAACGAGGGTGAGTCGGGCACGTTCAGGGCCAGGCTCCGCCGGAAGCCGCCGAGCAACACGACCATCACCCTGACGTCGAACAAGGAGGAAAAAGTCGCGTTCACCCCGGCAACGCTGACCTTCACGACCGTGAACTGGGAGACCGACCAGACCGTGACGGTTCGGACGATCAGGGACACCGACCCGGAGGACGAGACCGCAGCGGTCAGCTTCAGAACCAGCGCCGGCGGCGCCGTGGACGGCTCGCTGACGGTGAAGATCACCGACGACGGCATGATCGGGCTGGATCTGTCGCCGGCTCCGCCGGCTGTGCTGGAGGTTGACGAGGGCGAGGAGACGACCTTCACCGTCAAGCTGCACGCCCCGCCGACCGACAGCCTGACCGTCAACCTGGCGTCGCCCAACGCCGACATCAAGCTCAGCCCGGCCTCGCTGACCTTCACGCCGAGCGGCAGCACCATCTGGAGCACCGCCCAGACCGTCACGGTCAGAGCGGATCATGACAACGATTCCACCGACGAGGATGCGACGATCAACCTGACCGGTTCGGGCGTCACCGCCGCCTCTGTGATGGTCAAGATCACCGACGACGACAAGGGCGCCACGCTGGAGCAGGAGCAGGCGGCGGCCACGGTCATCCTGGCCGAGGTGGTGCGGGGTGTGCTGCCGGCGGCCAGCGGCGCCATCAGCCTGCGCTACAGCGCCGCCCGCGCCGATCGCTTCGCCACGGTGGGCGGACAGCAGGTCGCCCTCGACCGCTCGCTGGCCGAGGATCTGGCGGCGGGCTTTGCGGCCCGCGCCGGGGTGCAGGACGCATCAAAGCAGGGTCGCTACGCCGAGGACTCCTTCGGCGCCGAGCGCCACAGCGGCGAGTGGCTCGGCGGCATCCCGCTCGACGCCGGCCGCCCGCTGCGCTCGGCCGATGAGCGCTCGTCGGGGATGTCCGGCGCCTCGGCGCTGCTGAGCGACTTCAGCTATGCCCTGAATGCGGCCGGCGGCGCCGCCGGCTGGTCGATCTGGGGTCGCTTCGACACCGGCGAGTTCTCGGGAACCAACGACGGCGTCGAGTTCGACAGCTCGCAGAGCAGTATCTGGTTCGGCGCCGACCGCCGCAGCGACAGCGGCCTGCTGTCCGGCGTGGCCTACTCGTCCAGCGGCACCGACGCCGACTACACCCTGGGCAAGTTCGGCGCCGCCCTCGAGACCGACCTGACGCTCGTCCTGCCCTACCTTGAGACCGAGTTCGACAGCGGCGCCACGGGGCGCGCCATGCTGGGCATCGGCAGCGGCGAGGCGAACATCACGCAGACCGACAGGAAGCAGGGCTCCGCCGACCTCTCGGTCTACATGATCACCGCCGGCGGCAGCTGGCCGACGCTGTGGGAGATCGGCTCTGCCGAGGTGTCGTGGTCTGGGGACTTCGGCTACACGGCGCTGAGCACGTCCGGCTCGGCGCTGGCGTCGCTGAACGGGCTGAGCGTCAGCAGCATGCAGATCAAGGGCGGGATGGAGCTGGCCTTTGAGGAGATGGGCGACTCCTGGACGACCACCCCGCGCGCCGCCCTGCTGATGCGGCTCGACACCGGCGACGGGGTCACCGGCACGGGCTTCGAGCTGACCGGCGGGATGAACATGAGCTCCTCGTCGAGCGACCGGTTCAGCCTCGATGTCAACCTGCGCACACTGGTCATGCACAGCGCCGAGGAGCTGACCGACTGGGGCATGAGCATCCAGGTTCGCATCAGGCCGTTCGGCGACGGCTCGGGTCTGGGCTTCGGCCTCGGCCCGCACTGGGGCGTCCCCGAGGGCGACGGCCTGCTGGATCGGGACGAGGCCTTCCGGCTCGACGAGGCCGGCCGCCGGCAGCGCCAGCTGCGGGGTCGGGAGCGGGGCATCGCGGCCGATCTCGGCTATGGATTGCGCGCCTTCGGCGGGATGCTGACACCCTACTCGGAATACCGCTTCACCAGCGGGTCGAGCGGGTCAATCCGCCAGGTCGCCGGGGTTCGGTTCTCGAACAGCGACGCCCTGCAGCTGAGCCTGTTCAGCGAGCGGAACATCGTCCGCCTCGGCGAGACCCGCTCCCGCCTCGCCGTCGAGCTGCAGAAGCGGTACTGAGCTGCCCCGGGCGCGGGCTCCCCCCTTCGGTGATCCCGGCGGGGGCGCCGCCGGAGTCACCCGGGCACGGGTTTCTGACGCTCCTGTGCTGCATGCGAGCAGAATGATCGGGTCTTATCTTCCTTCAGCGTCGCCGGACTTGCCGAGGGCGCCGGCACAGCCTTTGCGGTCAGGTTGGCGTCACAGCCCTCGGATCCGTGACAGTGCCCGCTGTGTCAAGCAGCGCCGATGTGAAATTTCAAAGGAGGGCGATGGCGGTGCTGGCCGCTGTCGTTTTGAGAAGGCATTTGAGGGATGACCACAGCAGCGGCGAGTGTTGATCAGTCCGAAGCCGCACTGTCCCCGCTTTTATCACCAATCCCCGCCCGCTGCATCAGCACCCGCTCGATGGATGCGGTGAGCTGGGTCAGGTCGTCCAGCCGGTATTCAATGCCGTCAAACCGCTCGTTGATCACCCCGACCTGATAGCCGGTGACGAACACGCCATAGAGCAGCGAGCAGACCGACACCGCCACAGCAATGACCGAACTGATTGCAGTCCAGTTGGTTTCGGTCTTGCCAGAACCGTTGGCCATTCCGCTGCTCGGAAGCACTTGAGGTTGGACTTTACCATGTCACGCGCAATAAGTCCGAAAGCAGCCCCTTTTTGATCAAAAAGAGAGGACATTCACTCCGTCGTCAAACAGATCGCTATCAAAGCCCGCACCAGGCCTTTTCCACGAAAAACAGCGCTCCGGGGCGGCCTGGGGCTTTGCATTAAAATTGCCGCCCCGCGAGTGCGGCGCCCCCCTGAATGACCCCTCCGGCAACGCCCAGCCGCCGCACACTCGCCCACGCGATCCGCTTTCTCGCAGCCGACGCCGTGCAGCAGGCCGGCAGCGGACACCCGGGCATGCCCATGGGCATGGCCGACATCGCCGAGGTGCTCTGGCGCGATTTTCTCAAACACAACCCGGCCAACCCCGACTGGTTCGACCGGGACCGCGTGGTGCTCTCCAACGGGCACGGCTCGATGTTGCTCTACGCCCTGCTGCACCTGACCGGCTACGACCTGCCCGCCGACGAGCTGCGCAACTTCCGCCAGCTGCACTCGCGCACGCCGGGGCACCCCGAATACGGCGTCACCCCCGGGGTCGAGACCACCACCGGCCCGCTCGGCCAGGGCTTCGCCAATGCGGTCGGCATGGCGCTGGCCGAGAAGCTCAGCGCCGAGGTCTTCAACCGCCCCGGCCTCGAGCTGGTCAACCACCGCACCTGGACCCTGCTGGGCGACGGCTGCCTGATGGAGGGCATCAGCCAGGAGGCGGCCTCGCTGGCCGGCGTCTGGGGTCTGGGCAAGCTGACGGCGCTCTACGACAGCAACCGCATCTCGATCGACGGCGAGGTCGACGGCTGGTTTGCCGATGACACCGCCGGTCGCTTTCGCGCCTGCCGCTGGCACGTCGTCGAGGATGTCGACGGCCACGACCCCGACGCCGTGCGCAGCGCCATCGTTGAGGCCCTGGGCCAGGCCGACCGCCCCAGCCTGATCATCTGCGGCACCCGGATCGGCTGGGGCGCCCCCAGCATGGAGGGCGCCGCCAAGACCCACGGATCTCCCCTCGGCGAGAAGGAGATCGCCGCCATGCGCCAGGCGCTCGACTGGCCGCACCCGCCCTTTGAGATCCCCGAGGAGATCTGCCGCACCTGGGATGCCCGCACCCAGGGCGCCGCCGCCGAGGCCGAGTGGCGCACCCTGCGGGTTCGCCACGCCGAGGCGCACCCCGAGCTGGCCGCGGCCTTCGACCGGCGCCTGGCCGGAGAGCTGCCCGGCGATCTGGATCTCGACGCCCTGGTGCGGCGCGCCCAGGCCGAGGGCGCCCCGTGTGCCTCGCGCAAGGCCTCGCAGCAGGCCATCGGTCAGCTGGCGCCGCATCTGGACGAGCTGCTCGGCGGCTCGGCCGACCTGACCGGCTCCAACCTGACCGACTGGGACGGCGCCTCGGCAATCCACGAGGGCGGGGTGCGCTACATCCACTACGGCGTGCGCGAGTTCGGCATGGCCGCCATCATGAACGGCATTGCCCTGCACGGGCTGTGGCGCCCCTTCGGCGGCACCTTCCTGGTGTTCGCCGACTACGCCCGCAACGGCATCCGCCTCTCGGCGCTGATGAACCTGCCGGTGGTCTACGTCTTCACGCACGACTCCATCGGCCTCGGCGAGGACGGCCCGACGCACCAGCCGGTCGAGCACCTGGCCATGCTGCGCGCCACCCCCAACCTGCACTGCTGGCGCAGCGCCGACGACGTCGAGACCTTCGCGGCCTGGGCGGCGGCGCTCGAGCGGGGCGACGGGCCGACCGCGCTGGTGCTGTCGCGCCAGGGACTGGGGCACTTCGAGCGCGATCAGGCGACGCTGCGGAACATCCGGCGCGGCGGCTACATCCTGCACGAGGCGCGCAGCGGCCGGCCGGAGCGCATCGTCATCGCCACCGGCTCGGAGGTCGGCAGCGCGCTCGAGGCCATCGGGCAGCTGGGCGCCCTCGCCGACGGCGTCCGCCTGGTCTCGATGCCCTGTGTCGAGGTGTTTGAGCAGCAGGACGCCGCCTACCGGGACGCCGTCCTGCCGCCGGATCTGCACCGCCGCATGGCGATCGAGGCGGGGTGCTCGGACTGCTGGGGGCGCTGGGTCGGCCTCGAGGGGCGCGTCCTGGGCATCGACCGCTTCGGAGATTCCGCCCCCGGTGCGGCGCTGTTCGCGCACTTCGGCCTGGATGCCGCCGGGATCGCCGGGCAGCTGCGCGACTGGATCGGCGCGTGAGCCTGCGCCTGGCCATCAACGGCTACGGCCGCATCGGTCGCTGCGCGCTGCGTCTGCTGGAGCGCGCCGGGGCCGCCGATGCCGGCGCCGAGGTCGTGCTGATCAACGACCTCGGCCCGCGCGAGGCCATCGTCCACCTGACCCGCTACGACAGCACCCACGGCCGCTTCGAGGCCCGCATCGAGGACGACGCCGAGGGCGGCGGCATGCGCATCGACGGACGGGCGGTGCAGATCGCCTCGCAGCCGCTTCCCGGCGGCAATTTCTGGGGCGACGCCGGCATCGACCTGGTGCTGGAGTGCTCCGGCAAATTCGCCTCGCGCGAGGGCGGCGAAATGCACCTCGCCGCCGGCGCCCCGCGCGTATTGATCGGCGCCCCTGCCGGCGAGGACGTCGACGCCACCATCGTCTGGGGCATCAACGAGCACCTGCTCGATGCCGGTGCGCGCATCGTCTCGGCGGCCTCGTGCACCACCAACTGCATGGCGCACCTGCTGGTGCCGCTGAACGGGGCCGTGCAGATCGTCAGCGGCGCCTACACCACCGTGCATGCCTACACCAACGACCAGCGGCTGATCGACTCGCCGCACACCGATCTGCGCCGCGCCCGCGCCGCCGCCAACGCCATCGTCCCGACCACGACCTGGGCCGACCGCGCCCTGGCCTGGGTGGTTCCCGAGCTGGCCGGGCGGCTCAGCGGGACCTCGATGCGCGTCCCGGTTCTGAATGTCTCCTGCATCGAGCTCAACCTGATCGGCGAGCGCACCCTTCCGGTCGGCGCCCTCAATCAGCTGATGAGGGACTACAGCGAGGGCTCAGACGGCGTGCTCGACTGGTGCGACGCCCCGCTGGTGTCGGTCGACTTCAACGGCAGCCCGGCCTCGGGCGTGTTCGACGCCACCCGCACCCAGGTTCAGGGCGAGCTGATGCGGGTGTCGGCCTGGTATGACAACGAGTGGGGCTATGCCAACCGCATGCTCGACATCATCCGCCGCTGGAGCCGCCTGCTGTCGGGGCAGGGCGCGTGAGGGCGCCGTTTGCGACGCTCGACGACGTCGCCTGCACCGGCCGGCGGGCGCTGCTGCGCACCGACCTCAACCTGCCGATCCAGGACGGGCGCATCACCTCCCACGCCCGCCTCGACGCCGCCCTGGAGACCATCGGCGAGCTGCTCGACCTGGGCGCGCGCGTCTTGGTCTGCTCGCACCTGGGGCGCCCGCAGCCGGGCGATGCGGAGCCCAGCCTGGCGCCGGT
>MEIF01000088.1 GCA_001750645.1 Gammaproteobacteria bacterium AqS3 | reverse complement strand
CCGAGTACCGCCTCATCAGCGGGGACCACGGGTCAATCCGCCAGGTCGCCGGGGTGCGGTTCTCAAACAGCGACGCCCTGCAATTCAGCCTCTTCAGCGAGCGCCACATCGCCCGCCCCGGCGAAACCCGCTCCCGCCTCGCCGTCGAACTCCAGAAGCGCTACTGAGCTCTGCGCCCCGCCCGGGGCCGCGAGCATTGGCGCTCTTGCACACCTCCTTCACCTGCCTGTTGTGAGAGGGAGCAGGGCTCCAGAACGCAGCCTGCTCTGCCTATTGACGGCGATTTGATTGGCGTGCCCGCAGCCCAGTGGCTGTGCGGGTTCTGCCTATTGCGCGGGTATTGATTGGCGCTCCCGATGCGCAGTCCCCAGCCGCCGACAAGGAGGGGACTCTGCCGCCCCCTGTCACAGTCGACATATAGATATGCGGCGCCTGCGGCCGGCGAGTGTGCTTTTGCGCATCGGAGGGACAGACAATGAAATGAGTTGTGCATTGGGGTGCATCAGCCGCAAATATTGGCTTTTGCTGCTCCCGGCGATCGGCGGGCTGGGCTGAGAGCGAAGTCCACTGGGAATGTCTGGTCGACCCCTGGTGCCGGGAGGAGAAATGTGGTGCGGTGAGGACAGAGCAAATTCATCGCATCGAAAAGCAAAAAACGGGATTTATATACCACTTAGCACAGGGCATTACACACTGAATTTGCCTGATTGCAGACATCACTCCTCAGCGCCTCTTTGGGTCTGGGAGTGCCTGGTCGCCTTATAGTTTTTGAGCATTGCCTTCAGAGCCTCCTCGCGGGCTTCCGGATCGGCCTTGATCTCGGCAGGGGCTGCCAGCCACTCTTCGACCAGTCGCAGGCCTTCCGGCATCGTGGTGGCCTGGCGCATGTCTTTCTTTCCCTGAGCATATGTCCAGTAGTCGTAGCCACTGCCCCTCTGTCTCACGCCCCCTATTTGCTTGAAATCGTCACTCAGGTGGCAGTAGTCCTCGTTTGTCGTCTTGTCGTAGGCGCATCGCCAATACGGATCGTTGTCGATTATCGGGAAGTCGCGGAAGCCCGTGGCGAAGCCTAATCCCATGAAAATTATCGCAATCATCGCCAGAAGCCAAAGCGCCAAAAAGACTAATGAATGTTTCATTTCGACTCTCCTCTATTCGTAAGGAACGGGATTGATATACCACTTAGCATACTCCTCATTAACGATGAGGAAGTCGCCCGTAATTTTCAATGACATCCTCTATCATTTCACTGCATTCTTTGCGAGAGAGAGAATCGCCCAATAGTTAAATAATGTGCTTGACTATTAGTCTGGTTGCGCCTGAATCCATATCCCCTCAGCTTCGGATGAGATAGTTCGCTCGTGCCTGGCGGAGCGGGCTTTGCTGTAATGTCTTATTTTGCTTTTGCCACCTTCTCCTCGCCAAGTGCCTGCGCGGTTCACTTTCGGAGATGAGGCGGCACATTCCGCCTCCGCCTGAGTATCGTTTTTTGCTGTTTTTCTCCCGATCCGCTTGTCTTTCAGCTGCTGCTCTGAATCTCTCCCCGCTTTTTTCTGCAACAGGCATCCACATCTTTGCCCAGCGCATCAGACTTCGAAACAATCCCCCCAGAAATACAGCCCCTACAAAACCTCCTTTGTGCCAAGAGATATATAAGTCCCCAAAAAACTCAAAAAAATTCTTCCAAAAAAAAACGCCGACAAAAAATTATGAGTTGGTGCGGGGGCAAAGCGCTGCCCAGTGAATGCAGATATTTCTTTATCTCGCCGGCAGCCTGTTTCTGGAGCGCTGATCGGAGAGAGAATTTCGCTCCCAAAATACCCTGTCGCTATAACCCTGGATGGTCGGATCCACCCTCGCCGCCACGATGCGCTTCTGTGCCCAGCAGAGATATTCCTCGTTGATTTCAACCCCCGCCCAGCGCCTGTTCAATTTCTCCGCCACCACAGCCGCGGTTCCGCTGCCCAAAAATGGATCGAATACAAAATCCCCCTCCCTGGAGCTGGCCAGTATCAGCTTGGCAAGCAATTTTTCCGGTTTCTGCGTGGGATGCCGGGTATTTTCCGGCATGGACCAGAACGGCACCGTCAGATCGGTCCATATATTCGAGGGGTGCGTCAGCCTGTAATTTCCGTCACTTTCCGGATCCCAATCCTTCGGGTTTCCATCAACGCGGTAGGGCGCCAAAACCCTGCGCTTGAGCTTTACCGATTCAACGTCAAAGTAGTAGTCGGAGGAGTTCGTGCAAAACCAGATATCCTCGGTGTTGTTCTTCCAGTTTCGCTTTGCCCCCCGGCCCTTCTCCCGCTCCCAGGTGATCCTGTTTTGGATCTGAAATCGCTCGTCCAAAATCGGCTGAATCAGCGTCGAGGTTTTCCAGTCGGCACAGGCGTACAGAGTGGCGTCCGGCCTGAGCAGCGGAACAGTCAGATCGATCATTTTTTCAAACCAGTCTGCATACTGGCTGCCCTTTAACTTGCTGAAATGATTTCCGTGGAAGTTTTTTTGCAGGTTATAGGGGGGATCCAGGATCAGCAGATCGACAAACTGGTGCGGCAGCAACGGGGCCACATCAAAAAAATCCCCGCCGATCAGCCTGCGGTCAATATCCTGCTGATTGACCGCTCTGGCGATGCTCAAAATCTCCCTTGAATATCTGAGCATCTCGTCCGGAGTGCAGGTCAGCGTGCGATTTTGCGAGGTGGGGGTGGTGGCGCTCATGGGTGCATCCCAGCGATCTAACTGGCGGATGACCGGAAGCCGGCATATTACCCGAAGAGGGGTCCTCCGCCCAGGACGACCGGGCGCTCAGAACCGCCTGCTGAACTCGAAGCCCAGGCCGGCGGTGTCGTCCGCACCCTGGTTGATCCGCTGCTCGAAGAACAGCCGGGTCTGCAGCTGATCGGCGCGCCGGAAGCGCAGCCCGGCAGAGCGCTGCTCCGAGGCGTGGACGCCGGCCGTCAGCCGGTACTCGGTGTATGGGGTCAGCATTCCGCCCAGGGCATCGAGGCTGTAGCCGAGGTCGGCTCCCAGGGCGCTGCGCTGACGGCGCTCGTCGCTGCCGATCTGCGGACCCTGCTCGAGGTTGAAGGCGTCGTCCCGATCCAGGACGCCGTCCCGCCGCGCGCCCCACTCCGGACCGATGCGCATCGAGAGCCCGCGTCCGGCGGCATCCCGCCCGCTGATGCGGAACTCCATGCTGGCGCCGGTCTCATCCATCTGCTCGTCGGCGCGGGCGTTGAGCCAGTGCGTATTCAGCTCGATGCCGACCCGGTTCAGCGGCGTCGACAGCCTCAGGGTTGCATGCAGCTCGGTGCCGATGCCGTTGACTCCGGAGTCCTCGCCCTCGTCCTGGCGCAGCGAGAGGCCGATCCGGGGGGCGATGCGCCAGCCCTTGCCGAAGCCGCTGTGGCCGAACTCCACGCCGCCCCGCAGGCGGTAGTTGGAGGCCTTCAGCGAGCGCAGCGAGGCCGAGGTCTCCTGCGAGGTTCTCACCCGGCTGGTCGACAGCCCGCCGGTCAGCGCCAGCGTGCTGCGACCCAGGTGCAGCATCGGCCAGTGCAGCCCCATCGAGGCCATGCCGACCTGCAGGCCGGCCTCGGCCTTCTGCCGGCCGCTGTCCTGCAGCTCGGCCGTGCCGCTGCCCAGACCGTACATGAACCGCATCGACAGTCCATTCTCGGTCTCGAATTCAAGGTAGGGCATGACGGTGGACAGGGTGGTCTGCATCGCACCGTCAAACCTGTGGAGGTTGTATTCGGTGTCGCCGCTGCCGTGCGAGATGGCAAAGCCGTAGAGCAGGCGCTCGCTGACGCGCTGGTCGATGCCGATCCAGAAGCCGGTCTGGGCGCCGTCGACGGACACCCTCTGGGTCCCGTCCACACCGGGCCGGCTCTGCTGGAATGCCCCGCTGAAGTTGCGCTGGTCAAAGCGGCCCCATACAGTCCAGCCGCTGCCGTATTCGCCGTCGGTGCGCAGTCCGCTGTCGAGGGCGTAGATGAAGTCGCCGATGAAGGGCGCCCTGCTGTCGACCTCGTCGCTGCGCGCATGCACCGGGCGACCCCGCTCGAGCTCGACGCCGCCGAACCAGTTCCCGCTCATGCGCTCGTGGCCGAACCAGTCCGCATCGAAGCGCCCGGCGGCATCAGGCTCGCCCGAAGCCGTCCACGAGGCCGGTCCCTCGCCGGCATCGCCCGGCTTGCCCAGATCGATCTCGCGGCCGGCAAACGTGCCGGTGCGGCTGCCCAGGCCGGCATCGAGCCGGTAACCCATGACCTCGGTGGCCCCGGTGATGACGGTGCGGGCGACTTCATTGAGCGTGCGCTCCACCGCCATGCGCTCCTCCTCGATGGGCGCCCCCTCGTCGTCGTCGGTGATCGCCACGTGGAAGCGGACGCTCTGTCCGAAGTAGGGTCCGGAACTCTCGTCGGTTCGGAATTCGATCGGCACGGCCGCCTCGTCCTGGCGGTCCTCGTCCTGCTGTGCCGAGATCTGCACCAGCCGGCCGCCCCGCCAGTTCGAGGAGGTGAAGCTCAGCCGATCCGGAACCGTGACCACTTTGGCGGCGCTGCCGGTGATGATGTCGAGCGTCACCGGCTGCACCGGCTCGGTCAGCAGCTCGACGTGCACCGTCATGCCGCCGCCCTCCTCCAGCATCAGCAGGGTGGATGCGCCCATCTCGACACCCTGCCGGGTCACCCTCAGCCCGACGGTTTCGTCGTCGCTCAACGTCAGCGCCACGCTCGCTGTCAGGTTGCGGTATTCGGCGGCACCGTCGCCCCGCAGCTGGAGCACGATCCGCTCACCGACCGCATTGTCGTCCTGCAGCGCCTTGATGCTGATGCGCTGCGGGGTGTTCCAGTTGTCCCCGTTGAAGGTCAGCTGCACCGGTGCGATCACCACCGGATCGGCGGTGCCGGGGCTCGCCATGCTCACCGTCAGGTCGGCGCTCGGCGGGCTGTTGAGCTGCACGGTGAAGTGCGCGCTCGAACCCTCCGACAGGTCGATCTGCGTCGCCGAGACGCTCAGCCCGGGGCTGCGGTCGTTGTCCAGCACGGACACCACAACCTCGGCGCTGACGCCCTCGTACTCGCCGCCGTTGGCGCTCAGCGTCAGGGTCTCGACGCCGTCCTCGAGATCGTCGTCGTCCAGGCTCCTGATCCGCATGGTCTGCACCTGGCCCCAGTTGGACGGCGTGAAGATCAGGGTTCCCGGGTTGGCCAGCAGCAGGGAGCTGGTGCTGGCGGTGTGCAGGGTCACCGGGACGGTCGGCTGGATCAGCAGCGACACCTCGAGCGCCCTGCTGCTGCCGCCCTCGGTGAGCTGCAGCGCCCGCTGCGACAGCGCCAGGCCGGCCTGCTCGTCGTCGCTGATGTTCGCCGTCAGCGAGGCGCTGATCCCCTGGTAGTCGGCTCCCGAGGCGGACAGCGCCAGGGCGACCTCCTCGTCCGAGGCATTGTCATCCTGGTGCCCCGTGACGGTGACGGTCTGGGGCGTGCTCCAGTGCACCGGTGCGAACAGCAGCCGGGCCGGCGAGACCGTGGCCAGGGCGGTTGAGTCGGTCGACACCGAGACGATGACCGATCCGCTCGGCGGCGTCGCCAGCGCCACGGTGAAGCTTCCCTCCCCGCCCTCGGTCAGGGTCACCGTCTCGCCCGACAGCCGCAGAGCCTGGGTGTCGTTGTCGGCCACACTGACCTGCAGCGAGGCGGACATCCCGGTGTAGTCGCCGCCGGACGCCTCCAGGCGGATGTGCGCGGTGTGGTCCAGACCGTCGTCGTCCTCGGGGCTGGACAGCGCCAGCGCCTGCGGTGCATCCCACTGTGCGGGAGAGAACGCCAGGTTCTGCGTCACCGCCTCGACCGAGTCGTGGTCGCTGGCGACCGAGATGATGACGTTGTGCGTCGGCTGGCTGCTCAGCCGCACCGTCAGCGAGCGGCTCGAAGCCCCCTCGGCCAGCTGGAGCGCCTGCTCCGACAGCACCAGCGAGGCCTCGTCGTCATCGGCGATGTTCAGCGTCACGTGGCGGGTGACCGAACTGTAGTCCGCACCCGAGGCGCGCAGCTCAATCCGCACCTCCTCATCCACCGCATCGAAGTCATCCAGCGGTGCGACCGATATCGTCTGCTCGACATTCCAGTCTGAGGCCGTGAAGGTCAGCTCGGCGCCCGCAGTGATGCCGGCCTCTGCGGCGTCCTGCACCGCAACCGATGCGTTGACCGTGACATCCCCGGCCGGCAGCGTCGACAGGCGCACCCGGAAGTCTGCCGATGCCCCGCCCTCGACGGTGCGCAGGGTCGTGGACGGCAGCAGCAGGTTGGGGGAGTCGTTGTCCGTGACCTCGACGGTTGCCGTCGTGCTGATGCCGGCGTAGTCGCCTCCGGAGGCGCGCAGCGCCAGCTGCAGTCTCTGGTTGTCCGGATCGACGTCCTCGACCCCGGCGACCCTCACCGTCTGCGGCTCGTCCCAATTCGAGGCCGTGAAGTCCAGGCGCCCGGGCGACACCGTGACGATGGCGGTGTCCGGGCTGCTCAGCGCCACCGCCACATCGCCGGAGGGCCGGCTGGCCAGGGCGATCTGGAAGTTCGCAGCGCCGCCCTCGTCGACCCGCACCGGGGTGCCCGTGACGCTCAGGCCCGCGCGCTCGTCGTCGTCGACCGTGATCGACATGCGCCC
>MEIF01000087.1 GCA_001750645.1 Gammaproteobacteria bacterium AqS3 | reverse complement strand
GGCTGGGATTGCCGGGGATTTTCTATCAGCTGAGTCGACCGATTAGCGTCTGAGAAACGCTCAAGCTCTGTCTTCATCACAGCACCCTCCCTATTTGAACGCACCGCCCCGAAGCGGCACCGGTGGATTATAGAGATATACGCATGGGCTGTGACTCGTTTTGATCGCCCCGCCGGCGCCCAGCACCAGGATCAGAAGTCGAACTGAACCCGGAAGGTGTGGGCGTTGCCCGAGTCATCCAGGATGTTGGGCAGGTCGTTAAACGTCACCTCGCCCTGGATGAAGTTGTACATCGCCCGGACATTTTTATTGACGTGCCAGTTGACGCCGAGCGTCGTGGCGGCGCCCTCCCGGGTGACGATGCGATCCTCGATGGCGGTCTCGACGTCGGCCGCTGCAACCGCTCCGGTCTTGTCGTTGGCGATGCTGTGGCGCCGGCGCTTGACGGTGCGCTCGACTTCCAGCGTCTCCCGCCTGAAGACCAGCTCCCAGGCGCCGCCCTCGCCGCTGGGTGCGACGCGGTCGAACACGCCCCTCTTGTAGGTGCGGGGCTCGCCGGTCAGGGTGTAGGTCACCAGGATGTAGTTGCCGGTGGCGTCAATGCCGCCGGCGCTGGAGGCAGACCAGTCGCTGTATTTCCGCCTCGTGTCCGCACCCGTCGTCGGGGCTGTGGTGCCCGCCTCAAAAGCGTAGTCGCCGGCGGAGTCGGGCAGTGCGGCAAAGGTGTCCGCTCCGGCGTCCCAGCTGCTGTTCATCAGCTCGAACTGCACCGAGAACGGCCCCCTGCGATAGGCCAATTCAATGCCGTTCTGGGAGAAGCCGTCGACCGCTTTGGAGCCGCTGGTCAGGTTTTGCTTGTTGGCCGTGTGAACGCCAAAGCGATCCTGGACTCTCTTGGTTCCGCCGAACCCGGTGTCGCCGCCCAGCAGCGACAGCCCGAAGTGGTAGAGGGCGTCGTCAGTCTCGATGAAGTAGACCGCACGTCCGCCGATTTCATACTGGTTGGCGCCGTTCTCGTCCTTGTTGCCGGTCTCGTTGAACAGGCCGAAGGCCCAGACGAAGTTGTCGGTGGCGCTGTCCAGCCGCACCCCGAAGCCGTCGGGGCGCCCCACGGAAAAGGCGCCCGAGTTCATCAGGCTGGAGCGCTCGATCGTCGAGATGCGCTTCGAGCTGGTCAGTTCCTCCAGCCCCGCCGGGCGCTTGAATTTGCCGATCGTCAGGGTGCCGAATTCCAGCCCTTTGTACTGGACCAGCAGATCGGTGATGCCGGTCTCGCCGCCGCCGCCGTCTGCGACATCAAAGTCGTATGTCATTTTGTAGGAGAGGGCATCGCTGCTCCTGCCCTCGAAGGTCAGCCGGAGCCGGCGGTATTCAAAGTCCGAAGTCGCCGCACCGTTGTCGATGTTGTACTCGGCGCCGGGGTCATCGCTGGCGGGTTCATTGTCTGAGCCGTACTTTCCGTCGTTGCCGGCCCAGTGATACATGCCGTCGTAGTAGTCCCAGTCCATCATCAGGCGGCCGCCGATCTTGAACTCAAGCTCGCCCTCGGTGATCTTGATGCCCCCGCCGGAGAGACTGATGTCGGCGGCTCCGACCCATGCCGGCGCCAGCAGCACAGCCCCGGCAAGGCCGCCGCTGAGCAAAGTGCGAAGAATGGATCGGGTCATGTTGGATTCCTCCCTTCCAGGTCGGGCGCTCCGGCAACGGGCGGATTTTAGAAACCCCAAGGTAACTAGCCCCTAACAAACCCGCCGCCGGCGTGCCGGCGGGGCGGCAGGTCAGGTGTCAGGCGCTGAAGCTGGCGCGGTAGCTCAGCGGCATCAGCTCGACGTGCCGGTCCAGCGGGGGACTCAGCTCAAAGCCCTTGGGGTGGCGGGAGAAGTCCCACAGCCTGAGCAGGCGCCAGTGCCGGGCGTTCTCCTCGGCGACCTTGACCTCGTTGCCCGTGATGTAAAACGGCGTGCACTCGCCCAGCTTGGTGGTCTTGACTTCGAGCAGCCGCTTTTCGGCCTCGGGGGTGTAGCTGAGGATGTCAAAGCCGGCCCCGTCGCCGTCCAGCTGCGAGACCCAGCGGACTTTTTCGGCCAGATCACCCCGACCCGCCGCCTTGAGCGTGGCCTTTTCATAATCCAGGGCGTAGCGCTCGCCGGCCATCCCCAATTCGCGATTGCGCTCGTCCTGCTCGGCCCAGTTCAGTTTCACGGCGGCCTTTTGCATCTGCCTTTGATCGCTGCCCATCGGGCCGTTGCGAAGCGTCGGCGCCAGGCCCAGCCGCAGCGGGTGCCGTTTATATGATGGATAGGAAGCGGCGGCCGGTGAGCGCTCGCGAACCTCCAGCACCTCCGCAGGGCGGTTCAGACGCTCCCAGACCATTTCGATCAGGGCGTATTGGATGTTGCCGCGAGGCTTGTAGCCGTCAATGAAAGGCTGGCAGAGATTCTTCAAAACGGCGCTGATGTTGCAGTGCTTGAACTCAACCGACTGGCGCGAGCGATCCTCAAGTTTGGGCAGCAGCCTGCGGGCGTGTTCGGTCTTGCTGTACTCGCCCCCCGCCAGCTCCAGCTCGCGCATGGCGAAGTAGTCCTCGACGATCAGGCGGTTTTCCTCGTCTGTCCAGTGATTGGCCACGGGTCGTCTTGGGGTCCTGCAGCGCCTGCGCACCCCAGGCTAGCGGCTGCCCCCGGCGCTGTCAAACAGCACCCCCGAACACCCTCCCCTAGGCCTTGGGCAGCGTGACCCCCTTCTGCCCCTGGTACTTGCCCTGGCGGTCGGCATAGCTGACCTCGCAGTCCTCATCGGCGCGCAGAAACAGGATCTGCGCGACGCCCTCGCCGGCATAAATCCGCGCCGGCAGGTTGGTGGTGTTGGAGAACTCCAGCGTCACGTGCCCCTCCCACTCCGGCTCCAGCGGGGTGACGTTGACGATGATGCCGCAGCGCGCGTAGGTCGATTTGCCGAGGCAGATCGCCAGGACATCGCGCGGCAGGCGGAAGTACTCGACCGTGCGCGCCAGGGCAAAGGAATTCGGCGGGATCGTGCAGACCGAACCGTTCATCTTCTCGAAATTGCGCTCGTCAAAATCCTTGGGGTCGACCGTGGTCGAATGCAGGTTGGTGAACACCAGAAACTCATCGGCGCAGCGCACGTCGTAGCCGTAGCTCGACAGCCCGAAGGAAATCGCGCGCGTCCCATCGGCGCCCTGCTTGACCTGGCTGTCGACAAAGGGTTCGATCAGGCCGTGCTCGGTCGCCATGCGGCGAATCCAAGCATCCGAACCGATGCTCACTTGGACAGGTAGTTCATGGCGGCGTCGAGGCCGTCCAGGGTCAGCGGGAACATGCGGTCCTGCATCAGATGCCGGGTGATCGCAATCGAATTGAAATAATCCCACTGCTCCTCGGGGGTGGGGTTGAGCCAGACCATGCGCTCAAAGGCGGCGCTGATGCGCCCCAGCCAGACCGCCCCAGCCTCCTCGTTCCAGTGCTCGATGCTGCCCCCGGGGTTGGTGATCTCATAGGGCGCCACGGCGGCGTCGCCGACGATGATGATGCGGTAGTCGGCGCTGTAGGTGCGCAGGATTTCATCGAGGTCGATGCGCTCCCGATGGCGGCGCCGGTTGTCGCGCCAGAGGCTCTCGTAGACGAAGTTGTGGAAGTACAGATAGCGCATGTGCTTGAATTCGGTCCGGCAGGCCGAGAACAGCCGCTCGCAGATGCGCACGTAGGCGTCCATCGAGCCGCCGACATCAAACAGCACCAGCACCTTGATGGCATTGCGCCGCTCGGGCTGCATGACGATGTCGAGCAGCCCGGCATTGCGCGCCGTCGACTCAATGGTGCCCTTCAGGTTGAGCGTGTCGGCCTCGCCCTCCCGGGCGAATTTGCGCAGCCGGCGCAGCGCCAGCTTGATGTTGCGCGTGCCCAGCTCGACCGAGCCGTCGAGGTTGCGGTAGCGGCGCTCGTTCCAGACCTTGGCGGCCTTCTTCTGCCCGCCCTCGCCGACGCGTATGCCCATCGGATTGTGGCCGGCATTGCCGAAGGGGGAGGTGCCCTCGGTGCCGACCCAGCGGCTGCCGCCCTTGTGACGCTTCTCCTGCTCCTCGAGGCGCTGCCTGAAGGTCTTGATCAACTCCTCCAGCCCGCCGAGCGACTCGATCTTGGCGCGCTCCTCCTCGCTGAGGTACTTCTGAAACTCGGCGCGCAGCCAGTCGTCGGGAATCAGGATGTTGATCAGATCGTCGAGGCTCTCCATGCCCTTGAAGTAGATGTCAAAGGCCCGGTCAAATTTGTCGTAGTGGATTTCGTCCTTGACCAGAATTGCCCGGCTGAGGTAGTAGAACTGCTCGGTGTCGGCGAAGGCCAGCCGGTGCCGCAGCGCCCCCATCAGATCCAGCAGCTCGCGGAAGCTGCAGGGGACCCCGCTCTCTCGCAGCGTGTTGAAGAAGTTCAGCAGCACCGGTCAGCCCCTCCTTTAGCCGGACGGCGATGAGGACTCGCGCCGGTTCATGAACGCCAGGCGCTCGAGCAGCTGGACATCCTGCTCGGTCTTCAGCAGGGCGCCGTAGAGCGGCGGAATGGCGTCGCTGGGGTCGGCGTTCTTGAGGATCTCGTCGGGGATGTCGTCGGACATCAGCAGCTTGAGCCAGTCGATCAGCTCGGAGGTCGAGGGCTTTTTCTTCAGCCCCGGGACGCTGCGCACGTCGAAGAAGATGTTGAGCGCATCGCTGACCAGCTCCTTCTTGATGTCGGGGTGGTGCACCTGGATGATCTCCTCCATGGTCTCGCGCGTGGGAAAGTCGATGTAGTGGAAGAAGCAGCGCCGCAGGAAGGCATCGGGCAGCTCCTTCTCGTTGTTCGAGGTGATGATGACGATCGGGCGGTGCCTGGCCTTGATCTGCTGCTGGGTCTCGTAGACGAAGAACTCCATGCGGTCGAGCTCGTGCAGCAGGTCGTTGGGAAACTCGATGTCGGCCTTGTCGATTTCGTCGATCAGCAGGACCGCCTGCTTCTTCGATTCGAAGGCGTCCCACATCGGCCCGCGGGTGATGTAGTTGGCGATTTCATGCACGCGCTCCTCGCCCAGCTGCGAGTCGCGCAGACGCGCCACGGCGTCGTATTCATACAGCCCCTGCTGGGCCTTGGTGGTCGATTTGATGTGCCAGCGCAGCAGCGGTTTCTTCAGCGCCCGCGCGACCTCCTCGGCGAGCATCGTCTTGCCGGTTCCCGGCTCGCCCTTGATCAGCAGCGGGCGCTCCAGGGCGACTGCGGCGCTGACCGCCATGGTGAGGTCTTCTGTGGCGACATAAGTGTCGGTTCCGGTGAATTGCTGCATTGATGCGCTCCCTGTTTTTTGGCCGGATGGCGCACCGGTGTCGGGTGCGCGGCTGCATCGGCGTATGATAACCCGCTGAGAAAAATCGGAGATGCGCGTGCCCGCTCGACGTTTTCAGGGTCCGCGCATGATCGCCTCGGCTTTTCTGGCCGACTTCGTCGCGGTCGGGTTTTTCTTCTATTCCTATTCGGTTTTCTTCATCCCCCTGTCGGAGGAATTCGGCACGTCGCGCATGGGCACCTCGCTGGGCATCACCCTGTTCGGGCTGATCGGCGCCCTGATATCGCCGTGGATCGGCTCGCTGCTGGACCGCTCCAGCGTGCGCGCCGTCATGCTGCCGGGCGTGCTCGTCAGCGGGGTCGGCTTTGTGCTGCTGTCGCTGGTGCAGGACGAGCTGCAGTTCTATCTGGTGCTCGCCCTCGTGCTGACCACCGGCGTCACCGCCATGGGCGGGATCACCTGCGCCAAGCTGATCTCCAGCTGGTACCGCCGCCGGCTGGGGACGGCGCTGGGGATCGCCGCCGTCGGCATCTCGGCCTCGGGCGTGATCATGCCGCCGGTGGCGACCTGGCTGATCGACAGCTTCGGCTGGCGCATCGCCATGACCAGCTATGGCGGGTTCATCTTTTTTGTGCTGCTGCCGGGGCTTTACTTTCTGGTGATCTCGCACCCGCGCGACATCGGCCAGCTGACCGACGGCGGCCCGACGGCGGTGCCCTCCGGTCGTGCCGAACTGCAGCTGCAGCACGATGTCCCGCTGCCCAGGCAGTTCCCCTGGAGCACCCGCAAGCTGCTGCGCACTCGAACGCTGTGGCTGCTGGTGCTGTGCTTTGGGTTCATGTACTCCTCGGTGCAGACGCTGTTCACCCACGTCGTGCCGATGGCGCGCGACCTCGACATCGACGCCTACAGCGCCTCGCTGCTGGTCTCGACCGCCGCCTTTGCCGCCGTCTGCGGCAAGATCGGCTTCGGGCTGTTTCTGGACGCCTTCGGAGGCCGCAATTCGCTCTACAGCATGTTCGGACTGCAGATCACCGGCCTGGCCATCATCTCGCTCAGCCCCGGGTTCTGGCCGCTGCTGCTGGCGTGCTGCATCTTCGGCCTGGGCTACGGCGGCGGGGTGCCGGTGCAGAACACCCTGACCAGCAATATTTTTGGATCCGATTCGATCGGCAAGAGCCTCGGACTGACCCGGCTGCTGTCGGCGCCGATCATGGCCGCCGGCGCCCCGCTGGCCGGGTGGCTGTTCGACGTCTACGGCAGCTATCAGATCGCCTGGTGGTATCACATCGCCGGGCTGGTTGTGACCCTGCTGGTGTTTATGTCGCTGCCGAGTCGGGCCAGGCTGATGCAGTGAGACGGGTCGGGGGCGGGTCGGGGGCGGGTC
>MEIF01000086.1 GCA_001750645.1 Gammaproteobacteria bacterium AqS3 | reverse complement strand
ATCGTCCATTTTTTATTGAATTCGTTCTTGCATTTCCTCGAACAATAAATTTTGTTCGGTCGGGTCGAAACGAACTCGACGCCGCAACACTTGCACTGCTTCGGTGGCGGGTTTGGATCTGTCCCTCGCCAAAACTTGCTCTTACACGATTTATTGCAATATATCTTTGACAATCCGCGTTTGCCTTCGTTATCGATCGGGGCGGCACAATAGACGCATTGGTTCGGTCTGACCAAAGGACCGCCCCGCGCCCGATCCCGATATGCGGATCCGGCACATCGCTTCGAACAATACTTGGCGTCACTGTGGGTTGGTTGGAAATCGCCGCCGCACCGAACGCATCGGTTGGTGATGGGTGGCCGCTCGGCCGTTCGTTTCCGATGTTCTGCTTTGACCGCTTCCCGATAGCACTGACGAGAGCAATAATTTTGGGTGACCCGGACGGCAACGAAATCGCAACCGCATCGAACGCATTTGCGGTCGATCATGTCCCCGCCCCCGCGCCGGTATTGACAATCGCCCGCTTATCGTGTATCATTGATCGGCTTATGAATGATATATGGAGATTATCAATATGAGTATGAAAGTGTTTTGCATCAAATGCGACCAAGCGTTCGATTCCGAACTCGATGCCGAAATCATGATCGACGGGAAATGCGTCGATTGCTATCTGGGAATGTAACCGAACGAACGGGCCCGTCTGTCGATCGAAACGGGCCCGTTCCATCACACGATTACAATCAAATCATCCGCTTTGGAAATTTGATCCAATATCTGCAGTTTTCGATCGTCCCCGTTTTTTTCAGCCACCTGGCGCGGCGTTTCGCCGACTTCGTTCACCGCGTTCACATCGCATCCCGCCCGCCAAGCCGCCAACAACGCACCGTCGGATTCGCCGTGTCGAACGATATGGTGGATGAGCGTATCGCCGTTCACCCATTTGTGACGGTTCGAAAGTTCGATGTACATATACTTTCGAACGGAAAAGAAACCGAAGAACACGGACTTCGCTTGGGGGATGATTTCGTACACCACCCCCCATGCCAAAAGCACCGACCAGACGAAATGATGCCAAAACAAATCATTCATGGCTCTCTCCCATTTGACGATGACGATCTAAGAACGATCGCTCCAATTGACATTGCAATCTTTGTGAAACGGACAAAGCGTGTCGCGGCACCGAAATTCTTTCACTTCGTTCCATTTGCAGAATCTGGCCTTCACTTTGCCGGTTCCCGGATCGGATTCGATCCCGCAACCGCCATGCCCCCGAAATCGCGGGTATCGCCGCTGCGCATACACGCGATCCTTGTTATGATCCAACCAAACCCTTTGGAACGGGTACGATGTCATCATTTCGTTCATGTAAATCACGGCTTTTTCTTCGTCTTGAAATGTCTTTGTCTTGCGGGAGAATTGCTCCACTTCAACGGTGTACTTCGTCTGTAATCGGTTTGACATCGTGAAATCCTCTCGGTCGATGGGTTCGACGCCCGCGCGCCGTCGATGATATTATAGCCGGTTCATTCGCTTTGCCCATTCAAATCCGCGCACCGAGATTCATCGACGCGGATGATGGCGGGGCGTTCACATGACCATGGCCGATGCAGCGAAAGTTAGAGACGATCACCGGCAAAATCGTTTGGAGGCCGCCATCCGATGAATTCGGATCAATCCTCTTTCAAATTCCAATGAGCACGCTCGATGCGATCGAGGGCTTCTTCCTGAAATTCATTCAAATCATCCTCGTCGATTTGACTCATGATCTGATACGCAAGAATAATCAGATCGCACGCCAAATCCGAAATTTCATCCGCGCTCAGCCGCGTCCCGTCGTTCGTCGCGGATAGCCGATCCAGCGCGGATAGCCGTTTGACCGCATCCGCCGCATCCACCGCATTGTCAACGACAGCCTTGACCTGTCTGAACGCGTCTCGGTATTTGTTCATGGCTCGCTCCTCAGCGGACGGGATGTGCTTGATTCTGCGAATCGTCGCAAACGATCCAACCTCGACGGTTTCAATCGCCATTGTATATCACTCCTCGATGTCGGCGGCGGGGACGAGTTTCGCTTCGACGCAACCCAAGTCCGGCAAGTTCGGCGAATCATCGCAACGAGTCAGCAAAAGATAACTGGCGATCGTGTCATCCGGCGTGTCAGCAATCTCGTTCGCATCGTCTACCACATCCCCGGCGGCAATCTCCGCAAGCGCGGCGTCACGCCCAGGCCAACGATCCTGTCCAACGTTGCGCATCAGCGATGCAAGACCGGCGGCGGGGAAGTCGTTTCCGTTGGCCGCTTCGGCGGCGATCGGGGTGATGATCAAATCGGTCATGATGAATTCTCCACGATGGTTGGCGATGATAGTTGGCACGAGCGGGATCGCATCATCAGCGACCCCGCCCCGATGATTCGGTCAGTCGAGTGGTTGCAAGTCATCGGCCGGCAACCGATCGACTTTCCAAAGATAGGAACCCAAGCCGTCACGCTCGCATTCAGCGACCACCGCGATGACGTCAGTCTTGGCATCGATATAAGCGCGCCGGGGCGTCATCGGCGTCCATTCGGTGTCTTGGGTGTTCCGAAAAAACCCTTGGTGCATGTAAATCGTGTTCATGATGAACTCTCCGTGAAGGTTGGCGATGACTGCTGATGATGAGATTATACTCGAAGATCGATTTTTTGTCAAGTCTTTTTTTGACGATTCCCAAAAATATTTTCCTTGACAAAATCCGAAAAGTGTGCTCTGGGGTCGTCATATTCCGAGCAACTTTTTCCGTTCCGGCGTCAGTTTCCATGCGGGATATTTTTTCTGTTGGCGTTGCACGATTTTCGTCACTCTTCGTTGGTGTTCGGACTTCCATTTCTTCACGAACCAATCCGGCGCGCCGGTTTCTTTCAGCCAGTCATGCACGAGTTTGTTGTTCTTGCGCGAGTTTTTGTACGATGTCGTTTCGACGATATTCGGCGGGATATTGACGATATCCGCATCGGTGATACCGGCTTGCACGAGTCTCGAGTATGCGATGACGTGGTCGGTGCTCGGTTTGACATATTTGTCGGGATCGCTCAAGATTTCGGAATACGATTTGCCGTATCCGATGGTTTGCCAATCGTACGCGCCCTTGCGTCCTTGCAGTTCCCATTGCTGCGCCGCCGTGTTTTCGTTGCGATAATATTTGCGATGTCTTTTCATAGCAGTCTCTTCGGATTCAGTCGTTGGTTGGCAAGTTCGATCGCTTCGGGGTTTTCGTCGATGCCCACATATCCCTTGCCTTGCAAATACGCGGCGACCAGCGTGGTGCCGGAACCGCAAAACGGGTCTAAAACAACGCCGTCCGGTGGGCAACCGGCGTTGCAAATGCGCTCGTACAATGCAACCGGTTTTTGCGTCGGATAGCCCAACCGTTCGTTTTCTAGTCTTCCGACGATCGTGAATTCATCCCACCATAACGTTGGCATTTTGCCTTTTTCCATATACTCTTGGATTTCGTCATCGGACATATCGCTATCTTTGAATATCCCGCTTCCCTTGCGCCCGAACGCTCTTTTATACGGCACTCTGATATATTTGTCGTCGAAAAAATAATTATCCGTCTTCGAGTAGAAAAAGATCGAATCGTGTTTTGCCGGAAACTTCTTCTTGGCTGCGCTGGGCGATGTGTAGCACCAAACGATTTCGTTCCGAAAGTTTTTATGCTCGAAGATCAGATCCATCAGCACGCGAAGATACGCGCCGTTATGGATGTCGCATTGCAAGTAGATCGATCCGGTGTTTTTCAGAATGCGTCGCATTTCGATCAGCCGGACCGCCATGAAGACAAGGTAGTTGGACAATGCCGCATCAACCATTTCTTCAACCATATCGACATAGTTGTTGACATCGGGCGCGTAGCAGCGAAGAGTGGTTGCTTCTCGCCCTCTTGGCGTATTCCATCGATCGTCATACGCGCCGAAATCGCGTCCGGTGCAATAGGGAGGGTCGGTGGCGATGAGGTCGATCGACTCGGTTGCCATTTTTTCCAAGATGGGCAGATTGTCGCCGTGATGGATCATTTGTGAACTCCGAAAGCAACAAACCAAACGATCGATATGTAAAGACTTGGGATACCGATGATGAGCGAGATCGTCGCGAGGGCGACGGCTTTCAACGGGTCGCCGGTCTCGTTCAGATACCATAGATTGGCAATCGAGAAACCGGCGAAGCCGAGCAATGCCAGCGCGATCCAAAGCATCAACCAACCGTTCATCGGGCTCCCCTTGTTCGTATGAATTCGAAAAGAATTTTACTCGATCGGGGGGTTCTTGTCAAGTGGTTGGCCGGCTTTTTTGCGGGCTCGGTCTCGGCGCGCGCGTGCGGCGTTGCGCTCCTTCACTTCGGGACGTTGGTGGTATTCGCGGGATTGCGCCGCTCGGAGAGCCTTGATGTCGGGGCGAGAACGATAGGCCTTTTGCGTCGCCTTTCCTTTTTCGCTTCGTGAATATTTGCGCCCGCTTTCGCGGCACGCTTCCCGGTTTTTGGCTCGATACTCGCTCGCCCACACTCGTTTGTAGGCGCGTTCGTCTTCGCTCGTCTTGAACGTGCGTTTGGGGGGTGCATCGGGGATGTCAGCGAATGTTTTGGCATGAACCGAGCAGCGCTTCGAGTGGTTGCCCGATCTTAGATGCCGCCCGCATATTTCGCATTTCATATCGGAGTATCCTCGTCGAAGAGATCGGATTGTTCCAATTTCAAAGATCGCAACGGGACGATTTTAGGAATTTCGTTTCGCGCTTCTTCGTCCACATTGCGTTTTTTTCCGTTTTCGTAAAATTCTATGACATAAAACAGATGGTCGGGTGAAAGATAACGGCTATTTCTGTATGCGATCAAAGCATCTTTGAAGTTATCGAATTCGATTTTCTTTTCGAATTGCGGTTCCCGTTCGCCGAATAGCCATCCGTCTCGATCGTATTTCGGAATCCGGCGAAGATATTCAATCTTGAACATCTCGCTCTCGATGTTTATGCACGGACTTCATGATGACATCGTGGCAAGATTGACACCTTACCAATCTTTTCGAATCGTCTCGATGCCGTCCGAGTTCGTTTTTACCGCAATCGACGCAAACGCCCAATCGCAGTCTTTCTTTGTATCGGGCTTGAGTTGCGATTCGGGTTTTTTCGCGATGGCGTTCGCAATAGATACCGTGCGTCGCGATTGACACGCATCCGGTTGTTACACATAATCCCATATCTTTTTTTCGATAAAACTCTGTTATTGAACGCGCGTTATCCAGTTGCCGATGATGGGTGCACAATGCCTGTGATTTCGGGTCGAGATCGCGTCCGCATTTCCTGCAAACGCCGGCCGCCTTGCGTTCTTGGTATCGTCTTTGGTTTCTTATCCGTTCGTATTCGCGGCGTTTTTCTTTCGTCATCGGCATTTCATGTCTCCTCGGTTTTCGGGGGTTCGGTTTTCTTCGACCAGTATCGTTGCTTTCCATATTCGCGGGCATTTTGCAAATATGTTTCGCGATTGTTGTTGCGCCAACGCTTGGTTGCCGCATGGCATTTTTCGCGATTTTTATGATAGTAGTCGCGGCGGTATGCAAGATGTTCCGCCCATGCTTCGGGGGTGCATTCCGATTTTTTCGCTCTTGATTGTTTTGGCATTGTCGGATTATCCTTGCGTTTCGTCTTTGAACATGATTTCGTTGATTTTGTTCAACATTTCGAACGATGACATGATTCGACGCATCGGCATTTCGTCCGGTTTTTCGATGGTTTTAGTGTTTTTGGTCACCCATTTCATGAATTCGTTCATCAGCATCATCGCGCCGAACAACATGAACTTGGCAAATTTCAGTTTTTCATCTTCGTCCATGTCTTCGTACTTCGCCGCGGCGATGAGATACATATTGAAGATTTGATCGTTGACTTCGGCGGCGATCGTGCCGTATTCTTCGGCGGCTTTCTTTTGCCGATATTCTTTCATGGAGTCGTTGCATTCTTTGATCAGTTCGTCGATGGTCATTTCGGCGTCTCCTGATTGTCTTCGATGGCAAGTTTGATCGCCTTTGCCATAACGGATTTGAAGCTCTCGTTGCGGTCGATCCGTTCGATCGATCCGTCGAGACCTCGCCCGATATTCATCGGTATGACTTTTCCGGTGATGTTTCCGTCTTCGTCGATCGTGATGTCCAATCGGACTTCCACAAGGGTATCGATCGATGATTTGATCGGTGGGTCTCGGCGGGCATTGCGCTCTCGATCGGCGACGTCGTTGCGGAGACGATCGGCGAGCAATGTATCCGACAGATACGCCTCGGTGAATTCCCAGTTGGACCCGACTTCGGCTCGTTTCCAGTTGACGCCGACGTCGATCACCGCGCCGACATATTCGTCCCTTCGTTCAAACCTCGGGTGTTTCATGGTCATGACGACTCTCCGTTTTCGATGTGGGTGGTCAGCACATATACCCTTGCTTTTTGTTCATTTTGCGAAGTCCGCTAAGGGTGTATGTGTTCGATTTCAGTCGGTTGCAAGGGCCGCAAAGCAGCACTCGGTTGCTGACATGGTTGATCCCCCCGTCGGCGCGGGGCGTGTTATGGTCGATTTCCAAGTATCGGTGATCGTCGAAATTCCGATCGCAACCTTGGCACTTGCATCCGTTGTTTTTCAACAGGAAATCCTTGATTTCGCGGCGGTTCATTTGCTTGCCTTCGGGCTCCGCCGCCCGCTCCT
>MEIF01000085.1 GCA_001750645.1 Gammaproteobacteria bacterium AqS3 | reverse complement strand
AGCATTGCCAATCATCTAAAAATCAGGGGCGTTAGACAGTTGGGCAGGAGCGGCAGTCTCAAGCTGACCGAGGAACAAATCACCGAGGTCTGCCGGCGGTATGTGGTGGAGGGGCAGGAAAATTTCGCACAGCTCGGAAGAGATTTTGAGGTGAGCGCTGACACCATTGCCCGTTATCTAAAAAACAGGGGCGTCAAACGGGCGGGCAAGATCGTCAGCAGACCCAAGCTGACCGAGGCGCAAATCGCCGCCGCCGGTATGTGGAGGGGCAGAAAAATCTCGCACAGCTCGGAAGAGATTTTGGGGTGAGTGCGACGAGCATTGCCAATTATCTAAAAATCAGGGGCGTTAGACAGTCGGGCAGGAGCGGCAGTCTCAAGCTGACCGAGGAACAAATCACCGAGGTCTGCCGGCGGTATGTGGAGGAGCAGGAAACCGCGGCGCAGCTCGGAAGAGATTTTGGGGTGAGTGAAAATACCATTGCCAGTTATCTAAAAAACAGGGGCGTCAAACGGCCGGGCAAGATCGGCGGCAGACCCAAGCTGACCGAGGAACAAATTGCCGAGGTCTGCCGGCGGTATGTCGAGGAAGACGAAAGCCAGCCGCAGCTTGCCAAGGCTTTTGGGGTGAGCGCTGACACCATTGCCCGTTGTCTAAAAAACAGGGGCGTCAAACGACTCGGCAAGAGCCCCAGACTCAAATTAAAAGCCGAGCAGATCGCAGAGATTTGCAGCCGCTATATTTCCGGTGCGCACATCGGCGAGCTCGCAAGGGCTTTTGGGGTGAGTGAAAATACCATTGCCCGTTATCTAAAAATCAGCGGCGTTGAACTGTCCGAAAGGCCGACGCTTAACGAGCAGCAGGTCGCCGAAATGTGCAGGCGCTATGAGGCGGGAGACAGTCTCGACAGACTTGCCAAATCCTACGGCATAAGTCTCAATAAAATAAAACATCGCCTGAAAACCGCTGGAACGAAGCTGCGCGGGCGGATTGAACGCTTTAGTCGCTGGCTGAAGAGGGACGAATGGATGGAGATTTGCCGCCGGTATCAAGAGGGCGAGGACATTGACCAGCTGGCCGAATATTTCAAAGTAAACCCCAGAACGATAAAAAGGCACCTCAAGGCCGGCAGCGTGATGCTGAGAGAGGCTGACAGGGATGAGGCAGGGACGGCATGAGTGAGACCAGATCTGAGTTTCGCATGGACGGGTGTAATCGCATACAATCGCCGACCGGACGGAAGTGCCTCTGCTCACTGATCTACCGTGAAACCCCATAAGGCCAGACTGATTCTGGAAAGAGTCGACGAAGTCGATGAAGGGCTGGATTTTGTCGACCTGGCTGATCGAATCAAGCTGTTCGGCCAGCTGCTTGCCGAAAGCGCCAAGCGGGCGGGCTGCGAGAATGTCCGCTGCCAGGTGACCCACGTCTCTCACAGCAGCCCGCTGGGGGTTGAATGCGCTGTGAAATTTGATCGCCCGTCCAAGCAGCAGATGGATCCATTCAGGTCCCTGCAGAGTGCGCTGGAGGTTCTGCCAAAAGGAAACATCAGAGACTATCAGGACAAGGACAGGAAATACCTGGAAAAAGTCCAAAAATTAATGCGGCACAAAGGCAAAAAAATGGGCGGCGTTGAGGTTCAGCTTCACTCTGAAAATAGAAAAAAACCTAAAACCTATAAATCCATCGATATGCCTCAGCCGGCTGGCGAAAAAACCAGACGCAAAACCCGCAAGGTCTATGACATCGTCAAGGGCGAACTGAAAGTGGTGGATCTGAGGGACGGCAAGTCCAAGTGCATGGTCATTCCTGTTTTTCCAGGAATTCCCAAAGTTGAGTGCGAATTTTCTGATGAGATGTTTGAGGATATTCAGAACAATCTAGGGCAGATGGTCGCGGTGCATGGCGAATGCTGGTCTTATGTTGGACAGGCCTTTCCCCATAGGATGCGGGTCAGCAGGATCAAGCGCATTCCTGCTCCGGACAAAGACACGACTTTGTACGACATTCAGGGAATATGTCCCGAGCTGGGAGGGGACAAACCCGCCGAACAAATCGTTCGGGAAATGCGGGATGAGTGGGATGACTGATTTCCTTGAACTGTGGGCCGTCGCAAACGCATCGATGCACAAATCGCATAAAATCGCCGACCGGACGGAAGTGCCTCTGCTCACTGATCTACCGTGAAACCCCATAAAGCCAAGCTGGTTCTGGAGCTCATCGATGAGGTCGATGGGGGGTTGGCCATCGCCGATTTGGCCGAACGCATCAGGCTGTTCGGCCAGCTGCTTACCGAAAGCGCCAAGCGTGCGGGCTGCGAGAATGTCCGCTGCCAGGTGACCCACGTCTCTCACAGCAGCCCGCTGGGGGTTGAATGCGATGTGAAATTTGATCGTTCGCCCAAGCTGAGCGAGAGTCCATTCAAACACTTTCAAAATGTGCTGGATGTTCTGCAAAAAGAAAACATTCCAAACTATCGGGGCAAAGACAGGAAATACTTGGAAAAAGTCCAAAAATTAATGCGGCACAAAGGCAAAAAAATGGACAGGGTTGAGGTTCAGCTTCACTCTGAAAATAGAAAAAAACCTAAAACCTATAAATCTGCCGATATGTCCCAAGCGGTTGGCGAAAAAACCAGGCGCAAAGTCAGCTTGGTATATAACACCGTCAAGGGCGAACTGAAAGTGGTGGATCTGAGGGGCAAAAAGCCCAAATTCATGCTCGTTCCAGTTATCTTCGGGGCACCCGCCATTTCCTGCGAATTTCCCAGTGAAATGCTCAAGGAGATTCAGCAGCATTTGGGGCAGATGGTCGCAGTGCAGGGTGAAGGCAAGAGGCGCTTCCGAGAACTTCTTCCTTACAAGGTGCATGTGAATAAGATTTATTCTATTTCTGGTGATGATGCGGCCTTATACAATATCCGTGGGATGTGCCCCAATTTGGGCGGGGGCAGACCTTCCGAAGAAATTGTCCGCGAAATTCGAGATGAGTGGGATGACTGATTTCCTTGAACTGTGGGCCGTCGCAAAGGCATCGATGCGCAAATCGCATACAATCGCCGACAGGACGGAAGTGCCTCTGCTCGCCGATCTGCCATGAAACCCCACAAAGCCAAGCTGGTTCTGGAGCGCATCGATGAAGTCGATGAGGGGCTGGCCATTGACGATTTGGCCGAACGCATCAAACTGTTCGGGCAGTTGCTGACCGAAAGTGCCAAGCGCGCGGGCTGCGAGAATGTCCGTTGCCAAGTGGTCCACGTCTCTCACAGCAGCCCGCTTGCAGTTGAGTGCGATATGAAATTTGATCGCCCGCCCATGCTGCAGATGGATCCATTCAAGCTCTTGCAGAATGCACTGGATGTTTTGCCGAAAGGAAACATCAGAGACTATCAGGACAAGGACAGGAAATACCTGGAAAAAATCCAAAAATTAATGCAGCACAAAGACAAGAAAACGAACAGGGTTGAAGTTCAGCTTCACTCTGAAAATAGAAAAAAACCAAAAACCTATAAATCCATCGATATATCTAGGTCTGTTGGCGAAGAGACCAAGCACAAACCCCGCAAGTCGTATGACACCGTCAAGGGCGAGCTGAAAATGGTGGATCTGAGAGGCAAAAAGCCCAAATTCATGCTCGTTCCAGTTGTCTTCGGGGAGCCCGCCATTTCCTGCGAGTTTCCCAATGAAATGCTCAAGGAGATTCAGCAACATTTGGGGCAGATGGTTGCAGTGGATGGTGAAGGCAGGAGGCGCTTCCGAGAACTTCTTCCTTACAAGGTATATGTGAATAAGATTCGTGCTATTTCCGGTGATAATGCGGCTTTATACAATATCCGTGGGATGTGCCCCAATTTGGGCGGGGGCAGACCTTCCGAACAAATCGTTCGCGAAATTCGAGACGAGTGGGAGGATTAATCCCTTTGAATGCCTCCAATAAAATTTACTGGGACTCCTGTGTCTTAATTGAGTGGTTGCAAAACACGCAAGAGAAAAGACACAAATTAACTCAAGCTGTGATGGATGAATTGGACCGAGAGGATTCATCGTATTCTTTGGTTTTATCCATGCTGATTTATGTTGAGGTCATTGGGGATTCCAAAGAGATGTCCTCTGAAAGCATGGATGAGTTAGAGTTGTTCATTCATAACCCTCGTGTTCGCTTGGTTGTCGTGGATGATGAAATCGCAAAAAAAGCGGGTGAGTTGAGAATGAGCTTAAAACCCAAAAAGCTGACAGCACCGGACGCCATTCATTTGGCGACAGCGATCATTCGGGGTGTCGACACATTGCACACTTTTGACAACGACTTGCTGAGGCTGAATGGAAACCCCATTGCAGAAGGGGTGAAAATCAGCGAATGTAAATTGCCGGGAGGGCAGCTGACCCTGCCTGCATGATTTCCGTGACGCGGTGCGGTTGAGGACGCTCCGCCGGGACAGGTCGCAAGGCGCGGCAGGAGCTAGACAACCCGCTCCCGGTCGATTGCGCACAGGAGGATATTCCAAGCCGGAATGTTGATCTCACCGCGTCAACCCGGCGTACAGAATCAGCCGGGATTCACCCGCGAGGGACTCGGTGTCGGCGCCGATTGCAAAGCGGTTTGAGCGGTCGGTGCGGCGCTCCGTGGCAGCTGCGAAAAAACGCCCCAATATGATCGCCTGAAAACCTCTGATTTTTGATATACTCCGCCCCGCTTTCACGGATATAAGACGGGGACGTGAACCGAGACAAAGACTTCTCCCCTCCCGAACCTGAACAGATCCAGACTTGCGAAGAAACAACAACTCAAGGGCAAAGCGCCGAAATAAAAAAACCTAACGCCAGAAGACCGTATTCAGGTCAAGGGGATAATGCAGAGATCAGAATGCGATTTGACCGCTTTGAGGGTCGGATACGCGGCTTGAATATGCATCAGCGCAATCAGTTTTTCCTCTTTCCAGCCCTGCAGCGCCGGCTTCGAATCGAGTGCGAGTTTGAGCAGGATCTGCTGGAAAAAATCAAACTGCTTCAGAGATATCGCATCGCTGTTATCGGCATGTGCTACTTCAACCCTCAAGACAAATATCCCCGTCGCATTGAGGTGTTTGACATTGAGTCGGTGAAGCACCCCCAGAGATAGATCATTGATTCATCAGCCGGCCCGGCAGCCGCACCGGGTTTTTTGAGCAAAAGATTTCTTCTGAAAAGGCTGAAGAATTTCGCTCTGCTTTATGCAGCGCAATCCCCCGACCACTGCAATTTTCCATTCAATTTCCGGGCATTCAAAAACCGGGTCGATTTTTCCGCTTCAGGGGGCGCCGATCAGCCGTTTTTTTCCGGCTCGGCGTCGTCGTCCTTTTTGGACTCGCTCTGCCCCGCATTCTCGTCCAGCTCGCCCCGGGCGATGCTGTCCGGTCCCCAGATGCCCTCGGGCACCTCCTCCCCCTCCCTGTAAGCTGTGGCGAGGAAAATATCCAGATCGCCCCGCTCATCCAGGGCGTATAAATCGTCGCAGCCGCCCAGCAGGGTATTGCCCAGGTAGACCTGCGGCACGGTCTTGCTGCCGGACAGCAGCTGCATCGACTCCCGGGCGCCGGGGACTTCCTCGATGTCGTATTCCTCAAACGCCACGCCCTTTTTCCTCAGCAGTTCCTTGGCGCGCACGCAGTAGGGGCACCAGCTGGTGGTGTAGATGACGATCTTGTTTTTCACGGGTTCCATTTCACTCTCCCGGGCCTTTCGCCCCTGTGCAACTCAAGCCGAACGCTCGGCATCAATTCTTTTTGACCAGCGGCAGGTTGTCATCGCTCCAGCCCAGTACGCCCCGCACCAGACAGTGCACGCGATTGTATCCGGCCTCTCCCAGCGTGCGGGCGACGCCTGGGGCGGCCTGGCCCAGACTGCACACCAGCACCAGCGGCTCCTCCCGATGCTTTTCAAGCTGGTGCAGGGATTTGGCTATTTTGGTGGCGGGGATATTGACGGCGCCCTTGATGTGCCCGGCGGAGAATTCGTGGCTGGGGCGCAGGTCGACGATGACGGGCGGCCCCCGGTTGATCATGCGCACCAGCTGGATCGAGCTGATGCGCTCGCCGCTGCGCATGCGGTTGAGCCAGAGCAGGGCGAATATCAGCCAAAGCCAGGCCGCCACCAGCAGCCATTCCGCCAGGATGAATTCAAAAAGATCGCTGAAACCGGGCAAGTCGGCACCTGATCCGACCGAGGCGGCGGATTATAGAACCGTGAAAAAATGTCCTGGTTGAAATGCCGGCGGTCTGCCTCGACCTTGATGTCAACGGCGATCCGTTGCCGGTTGCATTCGTGTTGATGCCGGCAATTGCCGCAGCTGAATGTTCTGCCTGAGCAAGCGGAGCCGATCTGGTGAGCCCGAGTTTTCTTGTTTCTGCGGCCTTTTTTGCAGGCGCCTACCCGTGGCCGGCGGCTGAGAAAGAGGGCTGCGGCGACAGCAAGGGTGTTGACGTTGTCCTGGTTTACTTTTGGCTCTTGACCCTGGGTTTCGGTTTTATCGTCGGAAGGGCAGTGGCCTTGATCATTTTCTGAAGACCCCAACCCATTTAATGCCTCCGCCCTAGTAGTATTTCTGCAGCTCGACGGCGAGGCGGGAGCGGGTTTCGCCGGGGCGGGCGATGTGGCGCTCGGTGAAGAGGCTGAATTGCAGGGCGTCGCTGTTCGAGAACCGCACCCCGGCGACCTGGCTGATCGAGCCGTAGTCGCCGCTGGTGAGGCGATACTCGGAATAGGGTGTCAGCATCCCGCCGAAGGCTCTAAGCCCGTAGCCCAGGTCTGCCGCCAGACCCCGCTCCCGACCCCGCATTTGGCGCTGCTGCCGACCGGCCTGGTCGAGCCGGAAGGCCTCGTCCCGATCCAGCAGGTCATCGCCCTCGGGGGCGCCCCAGTGCGGGCCGAGGGCGAGGCCGAGACCCGAGCCGTCGCCGAAAGGTCTGAGGCGGAACTGAATGCTCATGCCCCAATCGGTCAGCTCCTCGGCGCTGTGCATGAT
>MEIF01000084.1 GCA_001750645.1 Gammaproteobacteria bacterium AqS3 | reverse complement strand
GGATATCAATCTGAGCGCTGCCCGTGCAGGGCTGAAGCTGCGGGCGGCCACGATGACGCTGAGCCTGGGCGGGGCGCTGCGGGGAGATGACGACAACTCGGATATCGACGTGCTGAGCGCATCGCTGCTGAGTCTGTGGGGGCGAGCCTCGCTCGCCCTGCCGATCTCGGTCTCGCTGCTGAGCGTGTACGCACCGGAGCACGGGGTCTCGCTGAAACATGAAGACAACCGCATAGAAAAACTCTGGGCCACGGCGGGGGCGCTCGACGTGAGCAATGGCACTGACCTGACGCTGCTGAAAGTCCTCATCACGGACGGCCTGACCCTCAGTGCGCGCGGAACCCTCACCGGTGCGGTGGAGACGGTATCGGCGGGCTCCTCGGCGCTGATCAGCGCCAACGCCATCAAGCTCGACAGCGGGACGGTGTCGCTGAGGCTGCTCACCGCGACGGTCTCGGGGGATCTGAGTCTGACAAACGCCGGTGCGCTGACGCTGAGCGCACTCGGCTACATGAGCGGCACTTTGGGCGTCTCGGCCGACGGCGACCTGCGCTTCCACGCCGGCAACGTCTCCGTCGATGGGGGCTTCACGCTGCGCACCGGGGCCGACAGCGACGACGACCTGACCCTGTCGGGCCACCTGACCGGCGCCGGGATTGCGACGCTGACAGCGGGCGGCAGCGTGCTGGGCGGTGCGATGCGCATATCGGGCTTCACCGACCTCTCGGTCAGCGCCGGCAGCCACGTCGACCTGACCGGCTTCGCCGGCACGCATCACCTGTGGGCGCCGACGGTCAGCCTGAGCGCCGCCCAGGACATCACGCTGGGGACGGTGACGGTGACCCAGACCTTATACATCCGCGCCGGCCGGGATGTCCTGCGCGACCCCAGGCAGAAGCCGCTGAGTCCGCCAAGTAACTATGAGGTTTACATGCGGGCGCCGTTCGCGGACATCAGCGCGGGTCGCAATGTGAGTTTGCAGAGGATGGCGCACGCCCAGGTTCCGATCCAGACGGTGCGGGTCATCGCCGGCGGGAGTGTTGATATCTCAGCCAACGAACTAACGCTGCTGGACGTGACCGCGAGGTATGCGAAATTTGCGGCAGTGAGCGATGTTCACGCCCTGCGGCCAATCAAGGCGACGAGCCTGGATATTACGGCGCAAAGCCTTTCGATAGTGGACGACCCCAGTTCGCCGGAGTACGGCGTCATCAAGACCCTGCTGTACAGCATCACCGCAACCCAGGCGGGCAATGACATCGGGACGCTGGTGGCCAGGGGGAGTGTCATCCGGGTCAACAGCGACAGTGACCTGACGCTGTCCGAGGTCTATGCCTCGGAGAGTCTGGTGCTGTCGGTGGGGCGCAATGTCGGATTCGTCAACACCGGTGTCGACGACAGGGCGCTGGTGTCGGCGAGCGTCATGCTCATCAGCGCCGGCGGGGACATCAGCCTGACCGAGGTGCGCCGCTCGCCGCTGCTGCGGGCGGACACGATGACGCTGACCCTGGGCGGGACGCTGCGGGGCGATGAGGGTGCGACCGATTTCGATGTGCTGGCGGCGCCGCTGCTGATTTTTGCGGGCCATGCCGCACTGCATCTGCCATTCTCGGTCTCGGCGCTGAGTCTGAGGGCCGGCGGACACAGTGTCTCGCTGGTGCATTCCGGCAACCGCATTGAGCAGCTGGTCGGCACGGTCCACCGCCTGCACCTGAGCGTCCAGAGCGAGTTCGACATCGGCAGGACGGCCTCGGGCGATGTCGCCGCCGCAGCGCTGAGCCTGGTCAACCGCAGCTTCACCGGCGCCGACGGGGAGCTGACGACCACCGGTGCCAATGCGCGCATTAACCACTATGGGCTGTCGACGGAGTTCATCGGCAGCGGATCGGATCGCCGCAGCGTCGTTCACACGATCAGTGCCAACATCTACAGCATCACCGGCGCCGCCGGTGCCCACACGCTGACGATCAGCGCTCATCACCAGCGTCTGCACGGGCGCAGCGCGCTTCAGGGCGTGGACACGATCACGCTCGAGGGCACCACCTTTGACTATATCGATGGCGGGGGCAGAGGCTATTTGCTGCAGGCGGATCGGGTCTCGCTGGGCTTTGAGGAGGGTTTCACGATCGACGCTCCGGTGAGCATCGGCACGCTCAACGCCAATGCGGTGACCTTCGACTTCCTGCGCTTCCGGCTGGCCGGCAGCGGGGACATACAGATCAGGAGCACCAGCAACACCATCCATACGCTCAACGGCCTGGCGCGGACGCTCGATGTCACCGCAGGCAACCCGACGATGCACCTGGGGGCGCTCTACGGCGAGGGCAGCGTGCTGGTCAACGCCGTCAGGGGCAGCATCGTGATGGCCGACGAGGGCGTCCTCAGCGGGGACTATGCGCGGCTGTGGGCCGGCAGGGGCGATCTCTCGCTGAGCAGCGACCAGCTGCATGTGCAGAGGCTGGCGCTGAGCATACCGGGCGACGCCTACCTGACGATCACCAGGATTCTGACGCTGGCAGGGCTGTCGGCGGACACGGTCCACCTGAGCATCTCGGACGTCGGGGTCCTGATCAGCGCGGCGAGCGGCTGGGGGGTATCGGCCACCATGCTGAGCGTGGCCATCGACGGCAGCTCGGACAGGCCGGTGGATGTGTTTGACACGCTGCTGCGCCAGTCCACGGCGCTGAGCCTCAGCCTGCTGTCGATCAGCGTCAGGGCGCTGCGGGATGACAGCGTCGCCATCCTGCTGAGCCACGATCAGAACACCATCCAGACGGCGGCGCTGGATCTGACCGAGAGCCACAGCCTCACGCTGGCGGCGCTGAACTCGCTGACGCTGTCGGGGATGGAGGCCGCGGGGGCGAGGCTGAGCATCAACGTTCCGACGCTGTCGATGATCGCCGCCGCCCGCGGCAGCCTGACGGTATTCCGGCCCCTGGGCTCGAGCGCGACGGTCAGCATCGGCGTCGACAACAGCGGCCTTGACGACGACGGGACGCTGCTGCTCTCGGTGCCGGGGCCGGGTCTGATCATCCTCAACTCGGGGCATCTCGGCAGCCAGGACCTGCACCTGCTGGGCGGCGCCCAGGTTTCGGTGCTGGACGGCGACTCGATGACGGTCAGCAACCTGCTGTCGGTGTCGGTCGGCGGCGCCATCCTTCTGGACGGTGCGGCGCACGACTGGGGCCGCGCGGCGCTGCACGCCGGCGGCGCCCTGACGCTGAACGAGGGCGCCGACGGGATGACGGTCGAGGTTCTGGCGGGCGATGCCGGCGCCGGGATCGTGCTTCGCGCGGGGACGCTGGCCGGGTCGAACTGGGTGCACGGACTGGACGACGCCATCGTGCTGTCGGGGGCGGCCGCCGGCGTTGCGTCGCTGACGCTGACCGCCGGGGCGCTGCGGTTCTCCGGCAGCATCGAGGCCTCGGTGACGGGCTTTCTGATCCGCAGCGCCGGCGGCAGCGCCGTCGTCAACGCGCACTTCGGCAACGACGACACGGCCGGCTTCCTCGACGTCAGGGGATCGCTGTGGGTCAGGGGTCTGAGCGCCGGCGATGCGGGCATGACGCTGTCGGCCGATGCGATACGGGATGTTGACGGGGCCGGGCAGGTTTCGATCGGCGGGGACTTTTACATCACGGCGCGCCAGAAAAACGACCTGATCCGCCTGGCCAATGCCGGCAACATCTTTGCGGGCGGGCTCTACATCGAGGCCGACGAGGGCGATGTGACGCTGCGGGGCGCCAACCTGACGCTGGTCTCGCTGGCGGCGCATAGCGCCTGGCTGACGGCGGCGACGCTGATCACAAACCAGCGGGTCAGCATCGGCGAGCAGCAGGTGGAGCGCCTGATCAGGGAGCCGGATCCCGACAACCCGGGCGGATTCCGGAACCGCAGGCAGGTCGGCATCGTCACGCGCTACGCCGCCATGACCATTCCGGAGGTGGTCGACGTCCACGCCCCGACCGTCAGCTTCGAGGGCATATCGGGCACCCTGAGCATCGGCGGCGAGGTCTCGGACAGGCTGGCGCTGCTGGGGCCGGGCGCCCACCGGCTCATCGACGCCCCCCGGAACGAGTTTGAGGCCGTCACCGATGCGGTCTTTCACCTGCTGACGCTGTCGGCGGGCGAGGCGACGATCCTGGGGCACCGGGACATCACCGGCAGAGCCCCGCTCAGCGTCCGCAGCCTGCTGCTGATCACCACCGATCAAAACGTCTCGCTGGTGAATGAGAACAACCGCATCAGAACGCTCAGCCTGTCGGCCTCGCTGGTCAACATCCACAACAACGGCGGGATCAGAATCGCCAGGGGGTCGGTGGTGGTCCAGACAATCACGATCGCAGACCCGAATTCGAGTGACGGCTCGAGGGTGTCCTACACCCACACGGTGACGCAGCCCGGGGTGCATGCACACCGCATGAGCCTGACGCTCAACTCGGGCGATCTGCTCCAGGATGGGCCGATCAGCGTCGCCGAAATGCTGCGCGTCAGGGGGATCGGCTCGGCGCTGCTCTGGCGCGCCGACAACGAGCTCAATGAGGTCTATCTGGACAGCCTGGCGGCGGTGTCGATCCGCTCGGACGAGGATCTGGATGTCACCCTTCGCAGCGTCGACACGGCGGCGTTTCAGGTCGGCAGCGTCGAGGTTCAGAGCATCCAGCCGAGGCCGCTGAGCCTGCTTCATCTGGCGAATCTGACGATCCGGAGCGGGCAGGAGAACACGCTGAGCGTCCACGGGACGCTGGTGAGCAGCCTGACGGTGCGGCACAGCGGGACGCTCTCGCTGCAGGGCGCCCAGGCCGGGCTGATCAGCCTGTCGGCGCACCGGGACACGACGCTGAGCGTCGGTTCGGGGGTCTCGGTGCGCAGAAACGGCAGCGTGGTTCTGGACGGACATGGCACGGTGCTGTTCGGCCAGGGCGCCCGCCCGGCCGTCATCGCCGGGGAGATCGGCGATCTGACGCTCGACCGGGTCTCGGCGGCCGACTGGGTCAGCCTCGACGGAGTCGACAGCCCGGTGCGCAGCGGCGGCGTCCTGCTGCAATCCCTGTCGGTGGAGGGCAACCTCAGCGTCAGCCTGACCCAGAATATCGTCGAGGACCGCTCGGGTCCGGGCGGGGCGCTCAGGCGCATCACGCGCGGCGTGCTCTACCTGCTCTCGCTGCACGCCGGCGACCACGCCGGCGCCTCGGTTCTGGTCAGCGCACCGGAGGTGCTCGGCCTGTCGCTGGAACTGAGCTCGACGGCGCGCTTCAAGGCCGACGACCTGATCCGCCTGAATCATCTGACTGATCGCGGCAGGGTGCGCCACACCCTGAGCTTTGACGCCGACACCGTGTCGCTGCGGGGGGTTGAGCTGCACCCGAGCAACCTGCTGCTGGTGAGCGCGGCGGAGCGGGCGCACCTGATCTCGCTGGGCAACACCCTCAACCTGCAGCTCGAGGCCGGTGCCGCCCTGGTCAGCGCCAGCGCCACCGTCAACCTGCTGAGCCTCTCGGTCGAGGACGACCTGACGCTTCGGGCGAGTCCCAACTCGGGGCTCATCACGCTGGGTGCGGCGCCGTTCGGACTGCGGCAGGGGTCGCTCTGGATCGGCGGAACGCTGCTGGTCTCGGACGGCAGCATCGACCTCTATGCACGGCCGGTCACCGTCAACCTGCTCGACGTCAGCGTCGGCCGGGATGCGAATGCGGCGATCTCGCTGAATGCCGCGGAAGTCGTCGGCGACCTGACGGTGCATCTGCGGGGCCGGATCGACGCCGGGGTGGGGCACCTGAGCATTTCGGGCAACAGGAACATCACGATTTCGGGGATGGCGCGCCGCAGCGTCGGCGCCTCGCTGGCGCTGCGGGCGGACCGGGACATCTATCTGAACGGGGCGCTCAGCCTCGGCGGCGACGCCCTGATCTCGGCGGCGCACACCCTCACCGTGAATTCCGGTGCGACGCTCTGGGGTCAGCAGGGGACGGTGACCCTGATGGCCGGCGGCTCGGTGGCGCTGGATGTCCCCGACATGAGCGTCCGGCGGGTGGCGCTGAGCGCACCGAGTGCCGCTCTGCGCGTCCCCGGCGAGCTCTCGCTGCTGGGAGTCAGCGCCGGTGCGGTGCGGATCTCAACCGGCGGCGACATCACCGGCGCCTCGGCGGTGACGGCGCGGCTGCTGTCGCTGAGACCCTACAGAGCCGCGGTCGGCAACGTGGCGCGCCAGGTCTGGGACGTCGACCTGAGGCACGTCGACAACCGCATCGCCACCATCTCCCTGACCGGCGACAACGTCCACGTCCTCAACGCCCAGGGTCTGACGCTGAACGCAGTCTCGGCCAACTCGCTGAGCATCCACGCCCTCGGTGCGATCAGCCAGGCGCGCAACGCCGGCGCCCTGCACATCAGCAGCACGGCCGAGCTGGAGGCGTGGAGCACCAACCTGGTATTCGGCAGGACGGTGACGGTCTTCCAGGACATCTTCCTGGATGGCGCCGGCAACAGCCTGGGGACGATAGGCGGCAAGGGCGAGACGGTCTACCTGAGCAGCGGCGACACGGTGACGCTGGGGGGCTGGACGGCCAGCTCGATGACGGTGAGCGCCTGGGGCGACATCCACGGCTGGGGGCCGATCACGGCGAGCCTGTTCTCGGGGCTGGTGAAGTGGAGCGTCGGCGATGGCGCCGGCGGGTTCGTGACGCACACCGGGAACATCTTCCTGACCAACCCGAACAACCGCATCGGCGTGCTCCACCTCCCCGATGCCGGGACCATCGGCATCGTCAACTCGGCGGCGGTGACGCTGAGCGGGATCAACGTCGCCAACCTGAGCGTGCGCTCGCAGCGCTCGATCCTCCAGGTGGGGGCGCTGACGGTGCG
>MEIF01000083.1 GCA_001750645.1 Gammaproteobacteria bacterium AqS3 | reverse complement strand
CGAAGGCTGCTCTAAATCAGTGTCTGACGGGGTTCCAAGCCGTTGGCGAGGGGGAGTTCAAGCTCTGTCTTCATCACAGCACCCTCCCTATTTGAACGCACCGCCCGCCGCCGTCAACGCAGCAGCTGTCAGTCTTTTCATTGCAAATCTTCCCTTTGTGCATTGGTGTGTGTAAGTCCCATACTCTAATTCCTTTCCAGGCCGGAATAGGCCGGCAGAGGGTTAAGGGGGAATGGAACCGGTACCACAGATGCCTGAAATTTAGCTTCTAAAAAGATCTAAATCCTCTTGGCAAAATGAGCTGGGTTTGCAGAAGCTGCCGCCCTCTTGCCAAGTCGAGCGCCTCCTCTGAGACTGCCGCTGTTTCTCCATTCTGCGCTGCCTTTTGACCTCATCACGGGCGGCTGCGGTGGTATTCGGCAGGCACTTCTCTCGATGCCTTCCTCTCCTTTGTGAGGTCGCAGACCAGCAAATCACCCCTGTTCAAGGCCCGCAGTTTTTCTTCTTTTTCACCGCGTGCACAGTGCATAACAATCAGTTTGGATTGCGGGTCTAAGAATTCATTTATCGGCTTCAAAACAGACAGTTCTCGCCTTTCGTCATACAGACGATTCATGTCCTGACGTTGAGACCAAGTCACTATGGAAAATCTGCGCGGAGGTTTTGGAGTGAGCCAACCCGCTTCTGCGCAGTTATAAAAAACAGTGGGAGGTGCGGGGTTGTTTTTTAATGGGGGACATATAAAGGTGTCTCAGCATCGGTTTGGTTTTCTGCGGAGTTGTGCAAGGTTAGCAGCATCGCCGCCGTTATTACCGATTAGTTGCCGGCGCGGTTGTTGGATTGCGAGTCTGGCCGGACGCTTATGGTCAGGTAAACTCCCAAACTTGCCAGCGCTGCCCAAACAAAAGCCGGGCCCCATTGCTCTGCTTTCAGCGCGAGAAATGCAAGCGAGAGATTCGCACTAATCGCCAAGCCGGCCAGCAGTCCGAAACGAAAATGAAAATATTTCTGTGCAGGTTTCATTAAGTCGCTCCTCAGTCAAAGGCGGCTAAATCTTTGCTTATTCCCCCCCCTGCCCAATTTTCAGCGGCGAAGCGATCGACAGCATCAGCAAGCAGGCAACAGCAGTCAATTTCATGGGTGTGTCCCTCTGTTCTTGTTTATGCCCGCCTCCCGCGAGCAAGTTGCGCATCCTATTAGAAAGTTCGGGCAAACACAAAGCGGGAGCAACTCGGCAGCTCAAATCATGCGGACGACAACACCCTCAGCCCAAACCGCCGGAACACCGGCAGCATTCCCGCCTCCCTGCGGATTTTTTCGGGCGCTCAGCCCCAGAGTTCCGCCTCTTCCTGATGCAGCTTCTCAATCTGCAGCTCCTCGATGATGTCGCCGGCCCGTTCGATGCACAGCAGCGGCCGGCCGAGGGCATCAGAGCGCGTATCGATCTCCCAGGTGTCGGTCTCCCTCGCCAGCCTGCCGATGCGCCAGACCTGGTTGGCGGTGGCCGGCTCCAGCCCGTTGTTCCGGGCGTTCTCTGCGGCCTCCTTGAGTGCCTCCATCAAGTAAGCGCTCGCGGAGACCGCCATTTTTTCGTGCAGCGTCCAGCGCGCACCGGCGACAAAAAACGACACGAGCAGCAGGCCGAGTCCGACCGGCCAGGACACAAACAGCATCACCGCCCCGGAGATGATCAGCAGCCACTTCCAGAAATTCAGGGTCGCAGAGCGCCTGCTTTGGGATTCGAGGGCCTCCCTGTGCCTCTGCTGTGCCTCGATGCGCCTCGCCGAGGCGTCATCATGCTCGACCTGCACAGCCCGCTGCTGTTCGGGCGGCCCGGATGCAGGCGCCGCCTCGGCCGGCTGCCCCTCAGGCCGGCTTTCGGACTGACTTGCGGGCTGCTGCGGGGCGGCGATTTTCTCGGGGGTGTAGTTGGGGTCGTTGGCCGGATCCCGCCCCGCCGCCGAAGACTTGCCCTGCCAAATATTAAGCAGCAGCACCAGTCCGATCGCCAGCAGCCCCAGCCCGACCGGCCAGCTGAACGGCAGCGTGAACAGCCCCGCCAAAAACACCAACCCCGCCAGAAACTTGCCCATTTACTCGCCCTCCCGCTGCCGCTCGTCGCTCTCGCCGCCGCTCTCGTTCTCGCCCCGGCTACCGCCGCCGCCGCCCCGCTCGGCCTGCAGCTCTCTGATCAGCTTGTCGGCGCGCTCGGTGCTGAAGGTCGGCCGGCCGTCCTCGCCCATGCCCAGCTCGATGCTGCGGCTCGAGCCGACCTGCACCAGCAGCTTGGCGGTCTGGTGCAGCTGGCGCGCGGTGGCGGGCTCCTGCCCGTTGGCGACCGCGTTGTCCGCCGCCGCCTTGAGTTTGGTCAGCAGGATCTCGCCCTCAATCTCCTCGATCCGGTCGCGATCCTTGGAGCGGGTCGAGGCGATGAACAGCGCCGCCGCCAGCACCGCAATCCCAAGCGGCCAGTACTCATACAGCAGAACGGCGCCGACCAGGGCGCACACCCACATCCAAACGGTGCGCTTGACCCGGACCTCGCGCGCCTTCTGGAGCAGGCGCTGCAGGTCCTCAATCGGGTCGTCGTCGGATGGGTCTGCGTTCTTGTTCTGAATCATCGGTTGTTACTGCCTCTGCCTCTGCCGGTCATTCCCCCTGTTGCCGCCCCGGGTGAACACGCCCCCCGAGAATGGCGCCGGTGCGGTGCGGATGGTGCGGTGCGGATTATCACGCCTGCAAGCCCACATCAACCCCTGCCCCGCCCGTCCTTCTCGATCTCAAGCTCGTAGAGCAGCTCATTGGCGCGCTCGGCATCCAGCATGGGCTCGCCGTCGGTGCCCTTCGGCATGGGGATCGAGCGCTCGGCATCGGCGCCGGTCAGCTCGGCCAGCAGCTCCGACATGCGCCGGATCTGAGCTTCGCCGGCCGGCTCCAGCCCGTTTGCGGCGGCGTTGTCCGCGGCCCGCTCAAGCCCCCTGGCGATGTCGGTTCGGTTGATCTCCCGCTCAACCGAACCCGCATCCCGCCTGAATGAATCCCGCCTGACGTAGCGGACGATCGCCAAGACCAGCCCCGCAGCCAGAAACCCCGCCCCCAGCTGCGGGGAATCGAACATCAGCACCCCGCCGATGATGATGCAGAACCACAGCCCCGCATCCAGCATCTGCGTGTTCAGACGAAAACTCTCAAACCTGCGCTTCTTCTCCTCGAGCCCCTCGGTCTCGGGCGAGTTCGGCTGTTCGTTATCCTCGGCCATCGGTCTGAATTCTCCCTGCCAGCTGCCCCGCCGCCCCGAACCCCCGGTGAAACTGCCCGGGATGGATCAGTAAATCTTGGTGGCCCGGCGGCGCACGTTGCGGACCAGGCGGTTCATGAATACCAGCGGGGTGATGATGAACACCACCGAAACGACGATCAGCAGCACGTTCGAGGCGGCGATGGCGAGCGTCCAGACCAGCAGCTGCAGCCCGGATGCCAGCATCAGCGCCAGGGACGCCACCGCCAGCATGCGCCAGGTGTCGTGGTTGGAGCGCCATTCATACAGGCTGTAGAGGCCGGAGATCGCAACCAGAAGGTCAATCGTGCAGAAGCTGTACTGGGCCGCCGGCGGGGCCTCGGGGAGCAGGACGGCAAAGGCCGGCAGCCAGTCCAGTCCGAACAGGCCCCAGTAGAGCAGCAGACCGATGTCTACCACGATGAAAAACCCCCACATGATCCTGATCGTTCGGCTGCGCTGAACCGGTTGAAGGCTGCTCATCGATGCGTTTTTGGCAGGCCCGCAAGGCGGCGGATTGTAGCACCGCAGGGCAGCCCGGCCGCCCCGATACGGCGCAATTACAGGGCGTTCTGGCCCCGCTCGAACGCCTCGTAGCGCCGGGCCAGTGCGTCCCGGTCGGGGAGATCCTGCTTGCGGCTGGGCAGGAGAATCTCCTCGTTGTGCAGGCTCTGGATGCCATGCTGAAAAATCGGGCCGTCTGTCGCCTCGAGCAAGTCCGCCCGCACCTTGATTTTGAAATCCGGGGTGATGCCGAGGTAATTTTGGTCGTAGGCGGCGTGGTGCAGCTTGGAGAGGGCGAGACCGTTGGGGACGGAGTAGCTGGCCTTTTCATCCTCGCTGACCGGTGCGATGTGGACGGCGTCCAGCAGCGGCGGCCGGCTCAGGCGACTCAGTGCGCAGCTGTTCTTATACGCCCTGAGGATTTTGGCCCGGAAGCTGCCCTGCGCCAGATGCGCCTTGACCGAGCGCCGCTCGACCTCGTCCCTGCGGAGGTTGGGAATGCCCATGACCAGGCCGTAATCGCCGGCGACGGGTGCGACCCTCTCGCCGGGAAATCCAAGACCCTGATAAAACTCCGGCTGCTCGCCCCAGATCACCCCGAAGGTCTGGGAGATCGGATCGTCGTCGACGATCATCACCGGCGCCACCGCCAGGTAATTCCCCTTGGACATCCCGTGAAAATAAATCAGCGGCCAGCGCAATCGCATCAGCCGCCGCAGCCCGTTGTTGAATGTGTTGTCGGTGCGGGTCAGGCGGCTCGCTGAATCATCCCGCCTGCCCTGATAGCTGTAGCGAAACACCCCGTCTTTGTCCGTGAAATGATCGTCGTAATCGCCGCCCCCCGGACTGGTGGCGATCGAGATCGGAAACTGACACTGCCTGGGCCGGGTGACGCCCATCTGCGGATGCTGCAGCAGAACCGGCTGGCTCTGCCAGTGATAGCGGTGGTTGCTGTAAAGGTTGCGGTTCAGGACGCCCTCGCCCGGCTCCCGGTCGCACAGCTCCAGAATCCAGCGAATCGCCCCGATGCGGACTTCCCAGTCCTGCCTGAGCTCATCCAGCCCCGGATCAGCCACTGCGCTTGTGCTTCCAGTGGGGGGCGAAGCGGATCGACCAGGCAAAAAACCGCGCCTTGAGGGCATTCATCCCCGAGGTGCGCATGTTGGCGTAGCACTGGCGCTGGAATGCCTTGAGGTCATCGCCCTCGTAGACGAGCCTGCCGTCCTGAAAGCAGAAGCTGCAGTAGCGCACTGAACCGCTCTGCCCGGGATCCCGCCCCAGCGGCATCAGGCACATCTCGCAGGATTTGCTCATGGTGGTGCTCTCCCCGCCCCGCCGGCCGGCGAGTTTAACAGCCTGGCCGGCCGAAAAACCAACCCGTCCAAGCCCGGATCTGCCCGGCAAAAAGGCGCGAGCCGACCAAAACCGTCCGCCGCCGACGCCGACAAATCAGCGCACCGGTCGCACCCCTCCTGCCGCTATACTGCTGCCCGCTTCTGCGGACGGGTGGGCATGAACGCACTGGCGTTTGTCGCTGGTTTCTTCGTCATCGGCGGGGCGGCCGCAGCTTCGATCCCCAGCGAGCGGGCGGTGTCGCTGGCCAGGCGGCTGCTGGAAATCCCCGGAATCCTCTACCTCGCCGGGCTGCTGCGCCTGCTGCTGGGCCTGGTCATCGTCCTCAGCGTGCCCCGCTGGAGCATCGCCGACTTCATCGGCTGGCTGACGATCCTGGCGGCCTTTGTTCCGCTGTTCCTCAAGCCCGAGCGCATCCTGGGGCTGGTCGACACCTTCATGGGCCGCCCCGCCCTCCGGGTTGCGGCATCGCTCGTCGTCGTCGCCCTCGGCGTCTACCTGATGATGACGGCACAGTCGCTGTGATCCGCACCGAATCCGACGGCTCCTGCTGGTACGCCTCTGCCAAGCGCCACCCCAGCGACAACTGCCGGGTGCGCCCGCCCGGTGCGACGCCCTCGCTGCTGGTCATCCACAACATCAGCCTGCCCGCCGGGTGCTGGGACACCGGGCACGTCATCGACCTGTTCTGCAACCGCATCGACCCCGATGCGCACGCCTCCTTCGCCGACCTCGGGGGGCTGCGCGTCTCGTCCCACCTGCTGATCGACCGGCGGGGACGGCTCTGCCAGTTCGTCCCCTTTGACCGGGCCGCCTGGCACGCCGGCGTGTCGTGCTTCGACGGGCGCGAGAACTGCAACGAGTTCTCGATCGGCATCGAGCTGACCGGCGCCGATGCGACCCCCTTCACACAAAAACAGTATTTTCGGCTCGCCGCCGTCACCCGCGCCCTCGTGAAACGCTACCCCGACATCACCCCCGAGCGCATCGTCGGCCACTCCGACATCGCCCGGCCCGCCGGCCGCAAGACCGACCCCGGGCCGGCCTTTGACTGGCCACGCTACCGCGCCCTGCTCGCCGGGCGCCCCGGCGCCGACACCAGCGCCGGCCCCGGCCGATGAGCGGCGCCTGGCGCGACTCGCTGACGGTCTACCTGCGGCGGCGGGTGTTCGTGCTGCTGCCGCTGGGGTTTTCGGCGGGGCTGCCGCTGCTGCTGGTGTTCGGCACCCTGACGCTCTACCTGCGCGAGGCGGGCGTCGAGCGGGCCACCATCGGCTACCTCAGCTGGATCGGCATCCTGTTCTCGTTCAAGGTGTTCTGGTCGCCGCTGGTCGACCACCTCAACCTCGGGGCGCTGACGCGCCGGCTGGGGCACCGGCGCAGCTGGATGCTGCTGGCGCAGCTGGGCATTGCCGCATCGCTCATCGGGCTGGCGCTGTCCGACCCCGCCGTCAGCCTGCAGACCATCGTCTGGTTCGCCCTGCTGACGACCTTCTTCTCGGCGACTCAGGACATCTGCATCGACGCCTTCCGCATCGAGTCGGTCGAGGAGGACGAGCAGGGCGCCGCGGCGGCGATGTACCAGGCCGGCTACCGCCTCGGCATGCTGGTCGCCGGCGCCGGGGCGCTCTACCTCGCCGAGTTCTACGGCTGGCGCACCGCCTACATCGGCATGGCCGGCTGCGCCCTGATCGGCGTGGCGACCACGGTGCTGCTGGCGCGCGAACTCGCCCGCCGGCAGCAGGGCGACGCCTCCGACGCCCCGACCGACGGCGGCGCCATCGACCCGCTCGCCTGGCTCAGGCGCGCGCTGTTCGACCCCTTTGCCAGCTTCTTCCGGCGCCACGGGCGCATCGCCCTGGCCATCCTGGCGCTGATCGGCTTCTACCGCCTGTCCGACATCTCGCTCGGCATCATGGCCA
>MEIF01000082.1 GCA_001750645.1 Gammaproteobacteria bacterium AqS3 | reverse complement strand
GGTCGCGAGCAATTCAATCAAGGAGGCTTTTGCTCCGCCCTACCGGGGCAAGCCACTCGAGTCGTTCTCCTTTCCCCCTGAGGGGTTGAAAGGCTTGCGCAGCCAAAAGTCAGTTTCCTTCAGCATCGAGGTGGACTTCACCCTCTCTGATTTTGTTGTCGAGCGGGTTAATGAGTGGGTTGGAGAAATAGAGAATCGCTATGAGGTAGATGTCAGCGAAGCGGGCGAATTGGTCCACGATGAACTTTTCGTTAGTGAGAGAAAGATCCCCATAAGTGCGAACAGGAACAAGAAATTAATTGAAGCGAAAAACCTGCGCTATCGGATTGAAATCGAAATGCTGCCGGACAAGGGGGTTATTCGCGTGGCGGATGAATATCTGGCGGGCATTGATGAAGATGGAAAACCGCCGAAAGGCGCCAACGGCATTGAAAACTGTTTTCTTGGCACTCCCAAAAAATTTAAGGGCAAGAACAAAGACAAACGGCATCGAGTGGTATGGATGAAGGAGGGGACAGAGAAGTTAATTTCGCTGCATGTCGGCTCTGACCACAGCGCTCTTTCGCAGCATGCCTGCCCGTCATTTTCCCCATATTTGACGGCAGCGCGGGAGGAAATCGCCAGCTGGTCTTTCGCCCACTTTGAACCGCGCGAGCGCATGCGCACTCCCAACCCGGTCAAATCGGTGCGTCGCATGGGTTTGATGGGCGAGGACTTGCCTGCTTATCTGAATACCCTGAAAGTTGAGGAACCGCGTCAATTTGAGGCTTTGGAAAAAAGTTTGACATTTATGCTGCCTGGCATTGAGGGGATTGACGTGCAGGTCAACGATCACGGCGAGGTTGAACTAAGCCTCAAGAAAGATGGGATCTTGATTTCATCCCGGGTGCTTTCCGATGGCGTTTTGTGCGCACTGGGTCTGCTGGGCCTTTCCGGATCCAGTGAGCCCCCCTCGCTGGTCGGCCTGGAGGAGCCTGCGAATGGCCTGCACCCCCGCCGCATTGAATGGGTGGCCGAAATATTGAAAGTCCATGCGCGCCTAATGGAATGGACGCAGTACATCGTCACAACGCATTTTTCGGATCTGGTGGACTGGATGCCGAAAGAATCGCTTTTTCTCGTCAGCGAAGGAGATAACGGCACTCAAATCGATCCCTTTGATGCTTTTGGTCCTTTGGGGTACAGGCTTAAAGAGGGGCAGAAGCTCAGTGATTTTGACTTGACCGATTCTGATGACCCGGATCTGGAACCGCTCAGCGTTTCAGAGCGAGTTTTGCGCGGGGATTTTGGTGGCTAGCTCCGGGAAGTCCGGGCCATCTGATGTTTCCATATCCATCGCCGCTTTTGGCGAGGACGTGGCCCACCAATACATTATTGATGCCCTGGTCAAGCGTATTGCAGGGGAAATGAACATTGAGGTGACAATGAATTGGCGCAATGCCGCTCGTGGGTACCCCAAGATGATCAGGGAATTAAAGCAGTATTCTCAAGGTTTAAAAACGGAGGAGGATTGGCCCGATTTAATGGTGGTGGCCACAGATGCCAATTGCAAAGGCTGGAATGAGCGCGCAAAAGAACTGCCCATTGATGGGCATTTGGTGCCGGTTGTGCTGGCCATTCCCGATCCGCATGTCGAGCGCTGGCTGCTGCTGGACAGCGAGGCTTTCAAAAAAGTCTATGGCAGGGGGTTTGACGAACCCAAGAAAAAATGCGAGCGTGATTTTTATAAAAAGCTCTTGATCAATGCTTTGATTAATGTCGGAGCGGCCACTGGAGTTGGCACTCTCGCACGTGAGTGTTCCGAAGAAATCATTTCCGCAATGAATCTCAGATCGGCAACCAGAATCGACGATTCCCTGAAGCGTTTTCTGGATGACTTGCGCAGTGCACTCAGGCAGGTGTCCCGCTCGGATTAGTCTATCCGGCATTCTCGCCATCCTCCGACCGGGCATTGGGGGTTGAGAGCCGCCCTCGCGGATTGCCCGTTCCACTACAATGACCGCCGCTCGATTTGGCTGGAGTGCAACATGCTCAAGCGCATTCACATCAAGGGCTATAAATCGCTGCGGGATGTCGAGGTGGAGCTGAAACCGCTGACGGTCTTGGTTGGCCCCAACGCCGCTGGCAAGAGCAATTTTCTTGATGCCCTGCAGCTGCTTTCGAGAATTGCCTCTAGTCACACGCTCAATGAGGCTTTTGCTCCGCCCTACCGGGGCAAGCCGCTGGAATCGTTTTCTTTTTATTCAAAAGGGCTTAAAGGGCTAAGAAAAAGACAGTCGGTCTCTTTCAGCATCGAAGTGGACTTCACCCTCTCTGATTTTGTTGTTGAAGGGGTTAACAGACAGATTAAAAGAATAAAGAGAAGTCTTGAAAAGGATTCCAAAAAGCCCAGTGGAGCAGTGGCCGGAAAAATATCTGCTGAAGACGAGGACGATAAGAATCTCGTTAAACCTTGTGTTTTGCGCTATCGAATTAAGATCGAAATGTTGCCGAGTGCAGGTTTTCTGAGGGTGGCGGATGAATATTTGGCAGCTGTCAATGATGAGGGAAAACCAGTAGATGATGAGAGCAAGTTCCTTTGGTGCGTTAACAAAAAAGGTGGGCGGGACTATCAGCAGCTTGTATGGCTTAAGGAGGGCGACAATGAATTTGTTTCGCTGGAACGACCTTCTCCCGGGCAAAGTGCTCTTTCTCAGTCTCTTTATGCACCGCTTTATCCGTATCTGACAGCAGCACGACATGAGATAACAAGCTGGAAGTGCTTCTATTTTGAGCCGCGTGAGTTTATGCGAATCCCCAATCCGGTCAGACAGGTAAGAAATATTGGCCCGATGGGTGAAGATTTGCCTGCATATATGAATACGCTGAAAGCTGAAGACAAAAGTCAATTTAAGACCATAGAGAGGAACTTAAAGCATTTGCTGCCGCAGATTGATGGGATTGATGTTTATGTCAATGATCATGGTGAAATTGAATTGAGTCTCAAGGAAGATGGAGTCTTAATCTCAGATCGGGTTCTTTCAGAGGGTACTTTGCGTATGCTGGGCCTGCTGGCTCTTGGAGGTTCAAAGGAGCCGCTTTCGCTGGTTGGGCTAGAGGAGCCTGAAGACGGGATTCATCCGCGTCGCATTGAATTGGTGGCAGAATTGTTGAAAACTCGTGCTAATTTAGTGGGACGAACGCAATACATTGTTGCAACACATTCTCCTGTCTTAGTGGACTGGATGCCAAAAGAATCACTTTTTATTGTCGCCAGGGGGGATAAGGGCACTGAGATCGATCCTTTTAATGCTTTTGGCCCTCTGGGAGACAGATTAAAGGATGGAATGACGGCTGTTGATGTGGCTTTGACTGATGAGGAAGAGTTGGATTTTGAACCGTTAAGTGTTTCAGAGAGGATTTTGCGCGGGGATTTTGATGGCTAGGACTGGCAAGCCTAGATCATCCAGTGTTTCCAAATCTATCTCAGCTTTTGGGGAAGATGCATGTCACCGAATCGTTATCGGCACACTGATTGAGCGTGTTGCAGAGCAAATGAATGTTGAAGCGGCCATCAAATGGCACAATTCCATTCGCGGACAGCCAAGAGTGGTCAGGGAATTGAAAGAATATTTTCGTGACTTGGAAAATCGAGGGGGTTGGCCAGATCTCATAGTGGTTGTTATGGATGCAAATGACAAAGGATGGAATAAACGCATTCGCGACATTCCCAAAAATGCGAGCCCAGTACCTGTGGTGCGCGCCATTCCCGAACCTTACATTGAAAGCTGGCTCATGCTTGATAATGAAGCGTTCAGTGATTTGTTCGGAAAAGGGTTTCAAACACCTAAGAAAAATTTCAAGCATAACCGTGATTTTTATAAGCACGCACTGCGTGAGGCCTATATCCAGACAGGGTCAGACGATGATATTGGCGTTATTGATATAGCAAAGAAAATCGCACCGAAAATAAACCTAAAACCGGCATCCGGTGGCAATAAATCTCTGAAACGTTTTCTTAAAGAATTACGGGATGCACTTCAGCAAACTTCGCATTAGGATTGAATTGTCCGGCAGTCTCGCAGTCATCTCGCCTGTGTATTTGTGCGCAAGTTAAGCCAACGCAGATTAAGCGCGGATGAGAAGCCTGCACCAGACCGGTCTGAGCGGCGGGTTGGCGCTTGAACGAACCGGCGAGTCTGTCCGTCATGGGATCCTCGCCAGCGCCGATGAGCTTGCAGATTGCCTGTTTCACTATAATCATTGCCGCTCGATTTGGCTGGGTGCAACATGCTCAAGCGCATTCACATCAAGGGCTATAAATCTCTGCGGGATGTTGAGGTGGAATTGAAGCCGCTGACGGTTCTGTTCGGCCCCAATTCAGGCGGCAAGAGCAATTTCCTCGAAGCCCTGCAGCTGCTCTCCAGATTGGTCGCGAGTAATTCAATCAAGGAGGCTTTTGCTCCGCCCTACCGGGGCAAGCCACTCGAGTCGTTCTCCTTTCCCCCGGAGGGGCTAAAGGGCTTGCGCAGCCAAAAGTCAGTTTCCTTCAGCATCGAGGTGGACTTCACCCTCTCCGATTTTGTTGTCGAGCGGGTTAATGAGTGGGTTGGAGAAATAGAGAATCGCTATGAGGTAGATGTCAGCGAAGCGGGTGAATTGGTACGCGATGAACTTTTCGTTAGTGAGAGAAAGATCCCCATAAGTGCGAAAAAGAATCAGAAATTAATCAAGGCGAAAAACCTGCGTTATCGAATTGAAATCGAAATGCTGCCGGACAAGGGCATTGTTCGCGTGTCGGATGAATATCTGGCGGGCATTGACGAGGCGGGAAAACCGCCGGACGGTGCCAATGGCATCGAAAACAGTTTTCTTTGCACCCCCAAAAAACTTAAAGAAAAAAACAACGAAAACACAGAGCATCGGGTGGTGTGGATGAAGCAGGGCGTGGACAAACTGGTCTCGCTGCAGGTCGGCTCTGACCACAGCGCTCTTTCGCAGCATGCCTACCCGTCATTTTCTCCGTATTTGATGGCAGCGCGGGAGGAAATCGCCGGCTGGTCTTTCTCCCACTTTGAACCGCGCGAGCGCATGCGCACTCCCAACCCGGTCAAATCAGTGCGTCGCATGGGTTTGATGGGCGAGGATTTGCCCGCTTATCTGAATACCCTGAAAGCTGAACAACCGCGTCAATTTGAGGCTTTGGAAAAAAGCTTGAAACTAATGCTGCCTCGCATTGAGGGGATTGATGTTCATGTCAACGATCACGGCGAGGTTGAATTGAGCCTCAAGGAAGATGGGGTATTCATTTCAGCCCGGGTTCTTTCGGAGGGAACGCTTCGCATGCTGGGTCTGTTGGCACTTGCCGGTGCCAGGGAGCCGCCCTCGCTGGTCGGCTTGGAGGAGCCGGAAAATGGCATAAATCCTCGTCGGATTGAGTTAGTGGCTCGCTTTTTGGAAACTCAAACCAGCGTGAACCAGACTCAGTACATCATCACAACGCATTCCCCCTTTTTGGCGGACTGGCTGCCAAAAGAATCACTTTTTGTTGTCACAAGAGGCAGCGAAGATACTCGGATAGAACCTTTTTCTGTTTTCGGCCCGCTGGGGCACAGATTGAAGAAGGGCAGGGCTATTGATATGGCTTTGACTGATACGGTTGAGGCTGTGGACTGTGGCCCGTCAAGCGTTTCGGAAAGAATTCTTCGGGGAGATTTTGATGGCTAAGGCCAGGAAGCCTCGGCAGCCTCAATCTTCCATAGCTATTGATGCCTTCGGAGAAGATCAGGGTCATGAAGAGGTTGTTGGTGCACTGATAAAACGTGTTTCGGAGGAAGTGTGTGTCCGAGCGGTGACGAATTGGAATAGCGCGCGTGGTGGTCTTCCTGCACTGATGGGGAATTTGGCAGAATATTTTGAGGAATTAAAATCATCGGGCGGGGCGCCGGATTTTGTGGTCGTTGTCGCAGATGCGAACAGCAAGGGATGGAGCCAGCGCGCCAGAGAACTCTCAACCGATCAGGTTTCAATTCCGGTCGTGAAGGCCATTCCCGATCCTGAGATTGAACGATGGCTCTTGCTCGATAGCCAGGCCTTCAAAAAAGTGTTCGGAACAGGTTTCAAGGCTTCCAGACAAACACAAAAACCTGGTTTCTATAAAGACAGGCTGAAACAGGTGTGCATTGATGCCGGCTTTAGGCCTGTTTTGGGCGGCATCGAATATGCACAGGATATTGTCCGAGAGGTGAATTTGGATCGAGCTGCCAGAAACGATAGATCCCTAAAGCACTTTTTAGATGATTTTCGTGCAGTGCTTCAGCAAATTTCCCAATTGCGCCAATCCCCTTGACTGATATGACTGACCCGTCTGCGGCGTCGCCTCAGATCTGATTCTGCAATTGAGTATCTGTAGCCGCCCGCCCCAATCCGGTCAGAACGGCGGGTCATTGCTTGAATGAATCGGTGAGTCCGTCCATGACCCGAGTCGCCAGCTCAACGATGCCGGCGTGCAGGTAAACCACGTTGGAATGCGGCTGGGTTATGACACTTAGCCAGCGACGATGAGCTTGTAGATTTCCCGCTCGACGGCTTCGATGGCGTCGGCTCGGGTTGCACACCGGGTGTTTAAGCCCCCTATCTGGACAAACCCTTTCTCCTTTTCATCCCACATGCAAGCTATCCAGGGTTCGGGACTTCGCTCATTAAAGAGCGAGATCATTCCGAAGGGAATGCCCCGAACGCAGGCGTAGTAAGTTCTTGCCATCTGGATGTCGGGATCGAAATCCCTTCCCTCTTTCCATTCAATTTCAGATCGAGATGTGGTGTGCATTTATTTTCTCCTCGCAGAGATAACAGTCAGGGCGCCGACTATATCGGCTCGCACCCCGCCACTCGCCCCGCGCAACAAAACTTTAGGAGGACTGCAATGGAGATTCTGCGCACGCCCGATGAGCGCTTCGAGGGGATTGCCGGGTTTGACTACACCCCGTGCTATCTCGAGGTTCAGGACGAGGACGGCACCGCCCTTCGAGTTCACTACACCGATCAGGGTCCGCCCGATGCACCCCCGGTGCTATTGATGCACGGCAACCCGACCTGGTCATATCTCTACCGCAACTTCATCCCGCCGCTCGTCGCCGCAGGCCACCGCGTGCTGACGGTCGATCTGATCGGCTGCGGGCGCTCCGACAAGCCGGCGCTGCGGGCGGATTACACCCAGGCGCGCCACTATCACTGGATGAGCCAGTGGCTGCAGCAGATGGAGCTGCGCGACATCACGCTGTTCTGCCAAGACTGGGGCGGCACCATCGGGCTGTATCTGGTCTCGCAGTTTCCCGAGCGCTTTGCGCGGGTCTGTGCGGCCAACACCGGTCTGCCCGATGGCGGCGGCGGCAGTGAGGGCGTGCAGGCCTGGATAGCGATGATGGCGCAAATGCAGGAATTCCCCTTTGAGGACGTCTTCGCCATGGCCGTTGCCAGCCGCTCGCTGACCGAGGCCGAAGTGGCGGCCTATCGCGCACCGTATCCGGACGGTCGCTTCATGCACGCCATCTGCGGGTTTCCGGCACTGATCGCCGTCGAATCCGACAACCCGGGCGTGGCGCAGAACCGCGCGGCCTGGGAGGCGCTGGAGCGCTTTGACAAGCCGTTTCTGACGATCTGGGGGGCGAAGGACCCCGTCACCGCCGGCGGCCAAGAAGTGCTGCAGAGGCGCATCCCCGGAGCCAGGGGGCAGGCGCACGCCGTTCTGCCCGAGGCCGGACACTTCCTGCAGGAGGACGCCCCGGAGGAGGTCGTCGAGCGCCTGCTGGCCTTTATCGATCAGGGTTGACGGGGTTCGCCCGGGTCTCCTCTGGCGCCGAAGAGCCGGATGCTGTCCCGCCTCGGTGCAGGGCGGCGTAGAGGGCGATGGCCGTCAGCGGCAGAAAAATCAGCACCCCCCGAACCCCGGGCGGGCGCGAACTTATGTCCGTGGAGATCGGCTTGAGAAACCACTGATTCAGCACCAGCAGGCAGTAGCCCAGCAGCGTGAGCAGCAGCGCCAGGGCGAGCAGGCTGCGGTAGCGCAGCGCAATCGTCAGCAGGGCAATGCCCCAGAGCAGCTGGAAGGTGCCCGCCCAGGCAAACACGCTGACGATGACCTGCCGACTATCGCCCAGGGGAATGCCGGAGATGACCCCGGCGCCGCCGTCGGGCAGGAAGATATGGATCAAGGCCGGTCCGATCCACAGAGCACCGATGAATGCGGCAAACCAGACGACCCACACGGGGCCGGTGTATTGATCGTTGGTGCTGGCGGGGAGTAGCGGCATGATTGGGGCTTTTGGCTCAGGCGCGCGGCATCATAGTGCCGCATGGCGAGCCATCGTGCAAAGCATGGCGACAGATGAATTTGAGATGCCGTAGCACCAAAACAGCACAGACGCGGGCCTATAAGTGGCCGGCTTCACCGGTTCTGCGGTTCTGTGTGGAGCGGGCTCTATATCTATATGCGGGTGATTGCCGGGTCGGATTTCAGCGGGTGCGACGGGTGCATTGGAGCGTCCGCCTCCGGAAGGATCAGCTCATAGCTCGTGCTGCGCCCGCCGCCGGGCAGCTGCCGGAAGACGCCGAGTTCGACGAGCGCTGACAGATCGCGGGTCGCCGTGGCCTTCGAGCACTCCGTGATGGCCATGTATTTTTTGGCGTTCATGCCCCCGGTGAAGCCGCCGACCCCCTCGCGCAGCATGCGCTTGACGGTGCGGTCCTGCCGCTCATTCAGCGATTTCCCGTGCTGCTTCCAAAAGCGCGCCCTGGCGAGCACGAACAGGATCATCTCGCGCGACTCAAGCTGCGCCTGCAGAACGATATTGACGAACCATTCCACCCAGCGGGTGATGTCGAGGTCGCCGTGACTGGCGCGTTTGAGTTCGTCGTAGTACTCCCTGCGGCGTTTCTGGATCACCGAGGACAGGCTGAGCAGGACGGGGCTGCCCAGCTCCTGTGAGAGGGCGATCTCCGACAGCGCGCGCCCGATCCGGCCGTTGCCGTCGGCAAAGGGGTGGATGGTTTCAAAATGCAGGTGCAGCACCGCTGCGCGTATCGGAGCCGGCAGCTGCTCGGCTTGGCCGCCAGGGGCGGTCGCATTGAACCAGTCGATGAATGCATCCATGGCGCCCGGCACGGCCTCCGGAGGAGGGGCGATGAAATGCACCCCTTCGCGCCCGATCGGCCCGGATTGCACCTGCATGTCGCTGTCCCGCCAGTCGCCGACGGGCACCCTTTTGCGCATATTGGGATCGGTCATGACCAGGTCGTGCCACTCGAAGAGCCGCCGCTGGGTCAGCGGGGTTTGGTAGGTCTCGCGCACCGAGATCATCAGGGCAGAGATTCCGTTGGCACGGCGATCGCGCACCGGTTCCGGCGCCCGGGCAAGACCCAGCTGATTGCGAATCGACGAGCGCACGTCATCCCGGTCGTAGTGCTCGCCCTCGATCTGCGAGGTCCGGATGGCCTCCGTCACCATCAGATCGATGAGGGAGTCGCGCTTGTCCCGCTGGTCGACGCCATCCAGCCGCCCGGTCATGGTGTTGACCTCGGCCGCATAGCGGTAGAGGACATTCTGAATGGAATCGGCATTCCAGGTGAGATTGGGCCAGTTCTCGTGCTTCCAGATAGGCTGCATGCGAGTGACTCGCTTTGTTTGAGCCGATTATGCAACATATTCGGCTCAATAAAAATATTTATTTGAGCCGATTAAGCCGATTATTCGGCTCATCGAGATGTTTTCCGGTCAGTCCCACCCGGACTGACCGCTTTACGGGGTTATAGTGCCTCGGTGATCGAGCCGTCAGGTCGAGGGCGGGAGCGATGCAGGAAACCGCCGAACCGGTGATCTACACCATCGGGCACTCGAATCACCCCGTTGAGTGGTTTATCGGGCTGCTGCGGCGCCACGCCATTGCCGTGCTGGTGGATGTGCGCTCAAGCCCCTACAGCCGCCACAACCCCCAGTACAACCGCGAGACTCTGGCGGCGTCATTGACCGCCGCAGGCATTGACTACGCCTACCGGGGAGATGTCCTGGGCGGTCGGCCGCTGGATGAGAGCTGCTACCTGGACGACGGGCGGGTGGACTACGAAGCTGTGGCCGAGCGTGAATTCTTCCGCGCCGGTCTCGCCCGAGTGCGGGATGAGGCAAGCCTGCACCCGCTGGCGCTGATGTGCGCCGAGAAAGATCCCGGTCACTGCCATCGAACCCTGCTGGTTTCGCGCAACCTGGCCCGCCTCGGAGGGCTGGACATCCGGCACATCCTGGCCGATGGGACGCTGGAGCAGCACTCAGAGGTACACCGCCGCATCTTCGGCGGATTGATGCCGTCGTGAGCTGGCGCCGGCTGCCCGAGGCGACGATCTGGGGGGCGGTGCTGCTGCTGTGGCTGGCCTTCTCAATCTGGAGCCGGGATTGGGGCGGTGCGCTGACCCCGACCGAGATTGACGAACTTATGGCGCACCTGCAGGTGCAGGCCTCGGCTGAAAACAGCGGAATCGAGGCCAGCATCGACGTGATCGAGGAGTTCATGCGCAGCGACGACGGCGAGCCATTCGTGATGTGGAACCTGTTTGCCTTTCCAGAGGGGGATATCAACCATCCAAAAACCGGCGAGCCGATGCCCGCAGCCGAGCTGGTGCAGGAGTATTTCGCCCCCTTTATGGGCAAGCTCATCGCCCGGGGCGGCTATCCGGCGCTGTCGATGCGCGCAGTGGGCGGCTATATCGATCACTGGAATGTCCCCGCCGACGTGCGCTGGAGCGGGGCGGCGCTGATCCGCTACCCCAGCCGGCGCGTTCTGGTTGAGCTGGCCGGGGATCCCGAATTTGAGCACCTGCATCTCTACAAGCAGCTGGCGCTGGAGCGCACGCTGGCTTTTCCGGCACAGCGACAGTTCGGTCTCTACATGGGCCTGGAGCACGCCGTGCCGGTATTTCTGCTGATTTTTGGACTTCTGGGTCACCTGCTGCTGCTGCTCAGGCGTCGGAGCAGGGACGCGACATAGCCGTAGAACCCTTGTTTTTTCAGGGTTTCAGCGGCCAAATCCGCCAATCCAGCCATTGCTATATGCGTGTTTTATTGTGCGATTGGGTCGCTATAATTGCTAGCTTTTATCAAACTAGCAATGAAAGGTCATTTCATTGCTAGTTTTTTTATATTCAATCAATCTGAACGGTCTGACTGCTTGTTAAAAGAGTGCCATGCAGTCGCACAGTGCAGCGATTGGGAGAGGCGACCATGAGAAAGCCAATGCCGGCGCCCGCTTTCGACGACTTGATCAGGCGGGGCTTTGACATGGAGTTGATCCTCAAAAGCGCCCGCCCACTGGATGCCAAGGGGCGCTACCTGCACTGGGATCAGCTGCGCTACACCAAACCGCTGCCCGAGGGTTTGGACAACCACGAGCAGTGGTGGCTGGCGACCCATCTGGCCAGAAGCGCGCACTCTCATGAGCTGCCTCTGCACGATGCAGGGGGCAGTCCTTTTCGCTTCTGCAATGTCGCCCCGGTACAGGAGGCCGTGCATCACATCAGCCAGCGGGCCGGCGGGCATATTTCGCTGGAAGAGAAGCGTCAGTCGACTTATTCCGGCAGGCAATATTGGGCCGGCTCGCTGGTCAGAGAATCGATTTATTCCAGCCTGTTCGAGGGGGCGGCGACGACCAGGCAGAAGGCCAGGAGGCTCTTGCAGAGCTTGGACACCCCCAGAAACAGGTCCGAGCAGATGATCATCAATAACTTTCAGGCCATGCGGCACGTCAAAAAACTGGCGGCCTCCCCCAAGCCCATGACCCCTGATGCGGTTCGGGAGCTGCACGGCATCATCACCGAGAGCACACTGGACGACAAGCACGATGCCGGGCGGGTTCAGCAGGAGGGTGAAGAGCGCGTGTTTATTTCAGATGTCATGACCGGCAGACCCGTATTCATTCCGCCGCCAGCTGAACAGCTGCCCGAGCGTCTTGAACGGCTGTGCCAGTGGGCCAATGGGACTGCCGATGCAGGGTTCATCCACCCCGTGGTGCGGGCCATCGTCCTGCACTTCATGGCGGCCCACGATCACTATTTTGTCGACGGCAACGGTCGGCTGGCTCGCGCACTGTTCTACTGGTCCATGCTCAGGGAGGGCTACTGGCTGGCCGAGTACATATCCATTTCAAGCATCGTCTACCGTCATCCCAAGGCTTACCTAAAAGCCTATCTGTACTCTGAAACGGACAACAACGATCTGACCTACTTCATCCTGCATCAACTGGAGGTGATTCAGCGGGCGATCAAGGATCTGCAGCGGTATCTCGCCCGGAAGTCTGCCGAGTTCAGAGCAGTGCAGAGGCTTCTGCGGGGCAAAGAGCCGCAGTTCAACAGCCGGCAGATCAGGGTGATCAGCGATGCCATCCGGGATCCGCTGAGCCGGTTCACTGTCAGGGGCCATGCCAGCACCTTCGATGTGGCGATTCAGACCGCGCGGGGCGATTTGGAGCAGTTTGTCGAATTGGACCTGCTGGTCAAAACCACGCAGGGCAAGAGAGACTTTTTCAGCCCAGCCGAGGATTTCGAGGAGCGTCTCAGTCAGCTGCCTGACATAAAAAGCTCCAGTTCGGGCAGGGCAAAAAGAAGCAACGCCGCCGCCCCTCGCACCGAGGGCGGGGTGTCCGTCACTGGCAATCCGAGCGGAAAAAAGCGGGCCAACAAAGGCAGCGGGAAAAAGTCCGGCTGGCCGTCCTCTGCGGGCAGCCCCAGCCGTTCCTAAATCCAGCTGTGCAGCTGGCGACTCGCTAAAAGATGTTCGCACCGCTGCCGATGCGGCGATGCTTTGCAGTGTTCTGGACGAGCGGATACAGAGAGCCAATAATGACCAGCATCAGAGCGATGACTGTGCCAATAATCCAGTAAAACAGCGTGGAGAAATCGTCCCGAAGCGCCTCAGCTCGGGCATCCGCGCGACTCTCATAGTGTTGGAACTTGGCCTCAATCTTGGCATCAATCTTGGCATCGAATCGATCAAAACTCTCGTCGATTTTTCGGCGATGTTCCCTAGCATTTCTGTCCACGGATTTGACCAAATCGGCCAGCGAAACCTTAATCTCGGCAATGCCGGCATTCTGAGTTCGGTCAATATGACGCTGCACATATTCGTGGGCGGCGACTTGGACATCCGGCTCGCTTATGTCCGATGTCGCCGCTGCCGGCAGGACAGAGCAGACCGATGCCGCCATCACACATAGTGCAACCCTGAGCATGCTGCGACATTCCTGCATTGGGGATGCCGGACTTTACCGATCAGAGCGGTAGCTTTCAAGTGCCATTGTCGGTGCGGCAGTTGGGATATCGCATCCGGACGGCGTTTGAGGGATAGGGCGGCCTGTTCGCGGGGAGCCTCGAGGTGGATGTGAATGTGACATACGTCGGCGACGGGGAAGGGAACCGGCATGAGGGCAGAGAGCGATGCCTGGGCAGGGCGCCGGTCGGCAAGAGCGCATTTGAGGGCGGGTCGGCCTGCGCCCCTGTGAATCACTGATTTTGATTGGCTAAATATCTAGCCCCCAAATTTTAAGGGGGCGATGCTGCTCACTCCCCGCCCGACTCGTCATCGTCGCTGCGGCGATGCTTCACAGTGTTCTGGGCGAGCGGATACAGAGAGCCAATAATGACCAGCATCAGAGCGATGACTGTGCCAATAACCCAGTAAAACAGCGTGGAGAAATCGTCCCGAAGCGCCTCGGCTCGGGCATCCGCGCGACTCTCATAGTGTTGGAACTTGGCATCGAATCGATCAAAACTCTCGTCGATTTTTCGGCGATGTTCCCTAGCATTTCTGTCCACGGACTTGACCAAATCGGCCAGCGAAACCTTAATCTCGGCAATGCTGGCATTCTGGGTGCGGTCAATATGACGCTGCACATATTCGTTGGCGGCGACTTGGACATCCGGCTCGCT
>MEIF01000081.1 GCA_001750645.1 Gammaproteobacteria bacterium AqS3 | reverse complement strand
AGCCTGTCCTCGGGTCAGGAGGCGAGGGGCAGCGTGGTGCTGTGGGCCGATGGCGGGACGCGCTTTTCGGGTTCGGTGACGACGGGTCCCCAGGGGTTCGTCGAGGTCTCGGGCAAGCGGCATCTGATCTACGCCCCCGAGGCCCGGGTCGACGCCCCCTCGCTGCTGCTCGACCCGTCCACCATCGTGCTGACCGACGGCGACCAGAAGGGCTGGCTGCTGAGCGAGAGCCAGGAACTGTCGGCCAACTGGAGCTTTGCCCCGCTGCCCGAGTCGTATTCGCAGCTGCACGTTCACGGCAGGGCCGAGGGCGAGCTGGCACGGCCCGACTATGCGATGACGCTGGGGCTGCCGATATTCGAGTCGGCGGCAGCCTCCGCCATGCAGCTGGCCCTGCGCGCCGACGTCATCAGCGTCACCGGCACCATCCTTCTGAACCAGGGGGCTGCCGGGGCGATCAACACCTTGACGCTGAGCGCCGATGGCAGCATCGTCTTCGCCCCGAACGCCACCCTGATGGGCGGGCAGAAGGGGCTGCGGCGACTCTCCCTCGATGCCGCCGCCGACATCACCCTGGGTTCGGGGGCATTGATTCAGACCTCGCTTGCGGATGTCCACAGGACGGGTTCGGACGCCGTTGATCGCCAGATCCCCGCCGGGCTGATATGGATATCGGTCGGCGCCCGGGCGGTGTTCGATCAGGCGACCGTCGAGGCCGGGCATCTCTCGATTGCCGCCGACCACTTGGCGATGTCCGGCGGGGCGCTCCGGGCCTGGGGCAGCGCCGGCATCCTCACCGGCGACTCGGGAAACACCGGGAGCATCCGCCCCGCACATTTGTGGATGAGCGCGCGCAGCATCGACGTGACCGGGGGCGGCGCCGACATCAGCGATGCGATCCTGGTCGGGGAGAACTTCCGCTACATTCTCGGCGCCCGGGACGCCCCCATCGGAAGCTCGGAATTCCTGCTGGGCAGCGTGCAGCTGATGGCTGCCGAGGGCATTGCCCTGAAGCGGGGCGCCGCCTCGGGCCGCATCAGCCTGTCCGGCGGCGGGGCGGTGTCGCTCTCCAGCGGAGAGGCGCTGGACGCACAGGGGCTGCTGCTCACGGCCGGGGGGCTCGACCTCAATGCCGGGGGTGCGCTCAACATCGAGCTGCACAGCCTGCACGCCTCGGGTTCCGCCAGCCTCTCCGGCGGCGGCAGCATCGGGCTGACGGGGAGTGCGGGCGTGTCCCTGCTTGCCAGTGCAGGCTGGGGCATCAGTGCGGACGGGGACATTTTCTTCACTGAGACCGGAGCCTCGGCGGGGGATCTGTCCGGCCTGACGCTGGAGGCGGGGGGCTCCATAGAGATCTCTGCGGGAGGCTCGGTGCATCTCGGCGTGCTCTCGGCGGGCGTTGCCGATGCGTCGCTGGGCTCGGGTGCGCGCGAGATTGTGCAGATGGCGGAGGGCAGGGCGGGCGAGATCGACAACCGGCTGCTGCATGTCTCTGTGACGGCAGCAGAGGTTCTCAAGATGGCCGGGGCGGGCTCGCCCTCGAGCGTGGTGCTCGGCGCTGCCACGGTGCATTTCAGCGGGGGGCACCTGTCTGCCGGCGTTCAGTTTCTCCTGAGCGGTACGACGCTGGTGCGCAGCAGCGCCACCGTGGAGAGCAGCGGCGAGATCAGCATCCAGGCGCACACTGTCCAGCTCAGCGCCCCGCTGATGGCCGAGAGCGTGGCGGTGTCCGGAACCTCCCTGCTGCTGGGGAACATGACGGCCTTGTTCAGGGATGTTGAGGTGATGGGGACTTCGCTGAGTCTCTCCGGAACGGTCTCTGCGATGCGCAACCTGATCCTGCAGGCGGAGGAGTCGATCCACGTCGCCTCGGGCGCCAGCCTGCTGGCCGGCCAGAGTGTGCAGATCAGCGCCGGCAGCGCTGTCCAGCTGAGTGCCAGCGTTGTGCTGTCGGCTTTCGGGGACGTCAGCCTGCTGGCCTCCGAGACCCTGGTTCTGGGTCAGTCGATCAGCCTGGATTCGGGAAACCAGATCTCCGTCGGCGGTGCATCCTCAGGGGTTTTGATCGGCTCTGCCGCCGTGCTGCAGGGCAAGGAGTTTGACTGGAGCGGCTCGGGGATGGTGTCCGTGCAGGCCGGCGCCACCCTGAGTGCGAGCGATCAGATCACCGTGCTGGCAGCGGGGGGGATCTGGCTGGATGCAAGCGTGTCGATCAGCGCCGCCAACGCCATGACCCTGGACAATTCGCAGACCGGCCGGATCAGCGCGGGCGATGCGGCGCAGCTGCTGGTCGCCTCGGGCGGGCTTCTGCTCCGCAACCGATCCGGCCCGATCGAACTCGGCAGCTCGGTGCTCCTCAGCGTCCAGAGCGTGCTGCAACTGGCCTCGGACAGCGACAGCATTGCGATCGGAGACGCCACCCTCAGCGGGGATTCCATTCTGCTGTCGGCCGGCGCCATCCGCGCGGGAGGCGATCTCTCGCTGCTGGGGCGCACGCTCGTGCAGATCGCCGGCAGCGTCACGGCGACCGGAACGGTGCGGGTTGACTCGCCCCACACGGTGCATCTGTCCGGCGAGGTTGAGGCGGCGGCGGTGCGCATCAGCGCCTCGATCGCAACCGTCCAGAAGCTCATCGCAACCGGGCAGGACATCTCGCTGACCGCTGCAACCGTTGAGATCCAGACCGGCGGCCTGTCGGCGAAGAGCCAGATTTATCTGCGCGCCGGCGGGCCGCTGAATGTCAGCCTGGACGCCATGAGCGCGGGCAGCGGCATGACCCTGAGCTCGGGCGGGAGCGTCGCCCTCATCGGCCGCAGCGCCGTTGAGATAGACGTCGACCTGCTGGTGCGGGCCGGCAGCGACATTCGCCGCATCGTCCCCGGCTCGGCGGGCGGCGAGCGGGGCAGGCTGACCGTCGCCGGCTCGGCGCACTTCAGCGCCGGCGGCGAGGTCGCCCTGCCGGGGCTGTCGGTCTCCGGAAAGCTGACCGTGGACGCCGCGCGCATAACGGTTCAGGACATGATCGGCGGGGATGTGATGCTGCTGAGTGCACCCTCCATCACCCTGGCCCAGGGAGGCGCCCGGGCGCAGGCCGGGGGCGATCTGAGCCTCGACTTCACCGAGCTGGTCGGAACGGTTGCCGGCACCCTGTCGAGCGCCAGGGGGGCGGTGGCGCTGCGCGGCAGACCGATCAGCTTCGGTGCGGACCTGACCATTCACGCCGCCACCAGCCTGACCTTTGACGCCCGCCGGGCGGGCGGGGCCAATCCGGTATCGGCGCTGATCAGCGTCTCCGGCTCGGCGAATATCAGCACGGGCGGACAGGTCAGCCTGGACCGGCTTTCCGCCTCGGGCGATCTCACCGTGCAGGGCGGCAGCATCGACATCCGCCGCATTGAGTCCGGCGCCTCGGTGCAGCTGCAGGCCGACTTCATCACCCTGAAGCACGTGCTGACAGATGACGACATCAGCCTGAGCTTTTCGCAGCTGTTTGGGTCCTTAAAGGCGACGCTGTCCAGCAGCCAGGGCTCGATAGTCTTCCTGGGCGACACGCTGAGCGTGAAATCGAGCCTGACCGCCCATGCCGCCGCAGACATCAGCCACTCGGGCCTGATGCACGCAGACAGCGTCGTGGAATTCAGGGCCGGGGCCTCGATTGACCTGGCAACCCTGTCCGTCGACGGTCGACTGCTGGCGGTGGCCGGCAGCCTGCTGCAGCTGGACACCGTCAGCGGGGCGGCGGTCATGGGGCTGGCGGCGCCCGAGATCAGCCTCGGCTCGGTGCTTGCGAATTCCCATCTGGACGTGAGCTTTTCGACCCTGCGGGGCGCCGGCGAGATCACGCTGTCCAGCAGGCGCAGACTCAGCATCGAGGGTTCGGGGCGCATCAGCGTGATCGGGACGCTCCACCTGCTGGCGCGCAGGAACATCGACATCTCCGCCGACATCCTGGAGGTCGACTCTGCCCTCACCGTCAGCACCGGCCGGGCGCTCTACGCCGGGACCATCTCGACCGGCGGCAACCTCAGCCTGCGGGGAGGGGATATCCACGCCATGCATCTGGATATCGGCGGCTGGGGGAGGCTCTCGGCTGATGGCCTGATCTCGGTCTCATCCGGCGGCATCGTCGCGGCGGGCGCGCTCAGCCTGGAGGCGATCTCCCTGAGCCATTCCGGCGCCTCGACCCAAACACTCGGCGAGATCAACATCTACAGATCCATCAGCGCCGGCGGCTCGCTGTGGATGCACGCGCATGAGATGCGGCTGTCCGACACGGTGGTGGCCGCAGAGATTGCGATGAGCGGCAACACGATCTATGCCAGCACGATCTCATCCGACGGCAACCTCAGCCTGCGGGGGCAGAGCATCCAGGCGGTCAGCCTGGATGCCGGCGGCTGGGGAAAGGTCTCGGTTGAGCGCCTGCTGACCATCTTCCCCGGCGGCATCCGCACGGGGGATTCGCTCAGTCTGGATGCTCCACTTGGCTACTCTCTCGTCCCGATCTCAATCTCAGAATCAAGCTCGATCTTGACCGTCGGCGCTGAGATAAACGTCCAGGGAAGCATCAGCGCCGGCGGCTCGCTGTGGATGCACGCGCATGAGATGCGGCTCTCCGACACGGTGATGGCCGCAGAGATTGCGATGAGCGGCAACACGATCTACGCCGGCACGATCTCATCCGACGGCAACCTCAGCCTGCGGGGGCAGAGCATCCAGGCGGTCAGCCTGGATGCCGGCGGCTGGGGGAAGGTCTCGGTTGAGGATCTGCTGACCATCTTCCCCGGCGGCATCCGCACGGGGGATTCGCTCAGTCTGGATGCGCTTTCCCTTGGCTATTTTGGCGGTGCGATTGACATCCAGGGAACCATCAGCAGCGGCGGCTCGCTGTGGATGCAGGCCCATGAGATGGAGGTGTCCGATACGGTGGTGGCTGCGGCGATCACGATGAGCGGGAACTCGATGCACATGAGTAAAACCCTGGCCGCCGAGAGCGGGGATTTCACCATTCACGTGTCGCGCCAATTCAATCAGACCGGCGGTATTTCCGCTGGGAACGACCTCAGCATCATCGCGCGAGGAAATTTAAATCAGTCCGGCGGCATGACTGCCGGGAATGACATTTATTTTCGCGGCGACGGCACTATTCGTCTGAGCCAGGGCGTGCTCGGTATATTCACTCCGGGGCGGGATATGACCATGCATTCGTTCCTGGGAGACATTTTGCTCGGCGATCATCGTGATGCTCCGATCAATGTGCCGGGGACGCTGCGCCTGATCGCCGGAAATGCTGTGCGCACCAGCTTGGATGCCACCTTAAACCCTGATTTCAAATCGGCCACGCTCCGCATTAACGGCCCGCTGTCCCTCAACGCCGGGACCTCGATTCAGATGGACGCCCTCCTGGTTCAGGGTGCGCTGAATGCCGAAAGCGATGGCACGGTGCAGTTTGGACACCTCAGCGGCGGCGCCTCGGTGTCCCTGTCAGCGGGTGAGACGATCACCGCCGGGAGTGTGACGGTTGCGGGCGATGCCCGGCTGACCGCCGTCTCGGAGATTACTCTCGGCGATGCGGCGAGCGTCGGCGGCAGTGCGCTGCTGCGGGCGGGCCAGTCCGTTCAGGTGCGCGCCGACTTCTCCGCCGGCGCCATCACGGTCACTGCGGCGGCATACATCAGCGCCGCCGGCTCGGTCAGCGCATCGGGGCAGATACAGATGAGCGCGACGTGGGTTCAATTGGCGGGGAATGCCGCAGGTGGGGCGGTTTCGATCAGCGCCTTCAGCCTGACGCTGCAGCAGGTGCTGGCCTCCGGCGGCGACGTCTCCCTGATCGGCCTGGATACGCTCAGCTGGCAGGGCGGTGTGTCTGCGAGCGGGGACATCTATGTTCTCGGCGGCGGGGCGCTCGACATCGGCTACAGCACGATCAGCGCCGGCGGCAGCATGACGCTCAGCTCAACCGGCGAGAGCGTTGCCCTGATCGGCGCCGCCGATGCACCGCTGCGGCTGGGCGGCGACCTGACCATACACGCCTCGGGAGACCTGATCCGCATCGTGCCGCCGCAGCTCGGGCCCTCCGGTCTGAGCACCACCCTGAGCAGCGGCGGCAGCGTGCAGATCAGCGCCGGCGGCAGCGTTAGTCTGGGCACGCTGCTGGCCGGGGGCAGCGTTCATGTCAGCGCCTCCGAGAGCGTCAACCTGCGGGAGATCAGCTCGGGCGGCGGCGTCAGCGTCAGCAGCGGCGAGGGCGTCGGCGTCGCCGGGTCGGTCAGCGCCGCCGGCGTCATCCACATCAGCGGGGGGCAGATCTCCATCGGCCGGCCGGCGCTCGGTGCGGCCATCACCCTGAGCGGCTCGACCCTCGACATCCAGCGCCTGAGCGCCGCATCCGGCGACATTTCATTGATCGGCCGCGAGCGCTTCACCCAGGCCGGCGGGCTGCATGCCCACCGCAACATCGACATCCGGGTCGGGACGGCGCTGGACATCAGCTACGACCAGATCAGCGCCGGCGGCAGCATCTTCCTCAGCGCCGGCGGCGGCAGCATCGCCTTCATCGGCGCCCGCAGCGACCGCCTGACCTTCCAGGGCGACCTGACCGCCCTGGCATCCGGGGACGTGCTGCGGCGAATATCGGATCTCGACACCAGCCCGACCGGGCCGGACACCACGCTGACGGCAAACGGCAGGGTGAGCATCAGCGCCGGCGGCGATATTCGTCTGGGGGTCCTGAAGGTGCAGAGCACTCTGCATTTGCAGGCCGCCGACGTGATCGATCTCAAGGGTGTCAGCGCCGGCGCCGAGGCCGATGTCTCGGCCGGCGGGAGCGTCCGCATCTCCGGTGCGGCCAGCGTCAGCCGGGCGGTGCGCCTCAGCGCCTCGGTGCTGCGGTTTGACGAACCCCTCACCGCCGGGTCGATCTCGATCCGGGGACAGACCCTGACCGCCCAGCGGCTGAGTGCGTCATCGGGGGATCTCTCGGTCGTCGCCAGGGCGGCATTCACGCAGGCGGGCGGGCTGTATGCGCACCGCAACATCGACATCCGGGTCGGGACGGCGCTGGACATCAGCTACGACCAGATCAGCGCCGGCGGCAGCATCTTCC
>MEIF01000008.1 GCA_001750645.1 Gammaproteobacteria bacterium AqS3 | reverse complement strand
AATTTGTGGTGATGGCAAAACCGAAAAGATCGAGCCATACAGGGACTTCAAGATTATAAAAAACAAATTTGTGGTGATGGCAAAACACCGTGAGGTTGCAATTCTTTACTCCGCAGGATTATAAAAAACAAATTTGTGGTGATGGCAAAACTTATAGACCATCGTAATTTGACCGGCCCTCGATTATAAAAAACAAATTTGTGGTGATGGCAAAACTCAGCCTGGGTGATGGCCGTCGCGCTGCCGGATTATAAAAAACAAATTTGTGGTGATGACACAACTTGCAGCGCAGCAGACCGGCGCCATCACGGGATTATAAAAAATAAATTTGTGGCGATAGCAAAGCGTCAACCGGTTCATATGGCCGTCCGTAAAAATAAAGAACCCGACCAAATCATCAATGATCTGGCCGGGTTAGTCGGGATGCAAGACCCCTTAGTTGTCGTCACAAGGTTTCCCTTGAAACTTATTTTGTCATCACCACAATGACCCGCCAAGCATAACACATAATCATCTTCTTGAGATGTTTTTTCAATCCATTCTCAACAAATCATATTAGTTTCACTTCCTCCGTCGCATTCTTGGCCGCCTTTTTGTTTGAACAATCTATTTCATAAAGCGCCTCATCAAGTCTAAATCAAGTCCCATATTTGTCGGGCGATGAGATTCATAGAGAGAGCCAAACGGCACATTCATCAGCCCGCACCTGAGAAGTAGCCGACAGAAGCCGCATGTTTGCAGAATTGGGTATCATTGGCCGGCATTCAAGTTCGCTGAGCTGGCGGGTCTGCCGCCATGCTTGCGAATGGGGGCGGTTGAATGATTTTTTCTGTCAAAAAGAGAAGGCCTGAGAATGGCCTTAAATCCTCCCGCAGAAAAGGCGGGCGAAAGATTGCTTTTGGATGGTATGGAGGGAAGTACTCTCACCTTGGCTTCTTGATACTAAACTTTCCGCCCGAAGCAGGTCATTTTTGTGACGTGTTCGGAGGTTCTGCGGTCGTATTAATGAATGTCAATCCCTATCCGGTGGAAACCTATAACGATATTGACTCTGAACTGGTTAATTTCTTTCGCACTTTGCGCGATCAATATGATGAACTGATCAGATTGATCGGCCTGACCCCGTTTTCTCGTGAAGAGCTGGCCATAGCCTGCAATCAAGAAGAGGGTCTTTCTGATCTTGAGCGGGCGAGACGCTTCTATGTGAGAGCCCGCCAAACTCGAACAGGGCTGGCACAGACGAGCAGCAAAGGTCGATGGGCGCATTGCGTGCTGACTTCTCGCTCGGGAATGGCGGGCGCGGTGTCCTGGTGGCTGGGATCGGTGGAAGATTTGGCTGAGGTTGCCCAGCGGTTTCAGAGGGTTCAAATCGAGAACGCATCCGGTCTTGAAGTGATATCCAGATACGACAGCCCAGAAACTTTTTTCTACATCGACCCTCCTTATGTGCATTCTTCCCGCAGTGACAGTTCTGCTTATGCTTATGAGATGAGTGACAACGATCATGAGTTGCTGGCGGCTGCGCTCAAATTGATTAAGGGCAAAGCAGCAGTTTCCGGCTATCGAACTGCCCTATATGATCACCTGTTTGGTGATTGGAGGCGGGTTGACGCACCTCCTCGTAATTGCCATTCCGTCCGAACGTTGAGGCAGGAATCACTCTGGATGAATTATTAATGAATAACGATGAGGTTTGTGAGTGGCTGGACAAACAGTGGCTCCATATCCTCAATGACAGTGATAGGAAAATTGATCCTGAAATCGATGCCTTGGTTAATTTGGGATGCCAGAAGTTTTTCAACAGCTGTTGTGGTTCCCTGGGTTACTGATAACCATCAGGTTGGTGGAATCGGCTTGTAAAATTTTTTGAAAATTTAGAGGCAGGCTCTAGTCAAGATTTGCGGGACGCATTTAAGTTGGTGCTTAAATCGTTGGCCGCCAGCCAGACTTGACGAACAAAATATTACCTATCAAATGACGAGGTATGTCTGGTGGTGGAAGTTAAGGACATGAATCTGACGCTGGCTCATGTGCAGGCATCAAGCCGGGCGACAGAGAAAAAATTGAAGCGATCACAAAACAGGAATGGGCGTCCGGCTTTAATATCTACATTATTGGTCTGGATGAAATCATTCACGCGATATTTACGATATTGAACGAAAATTGCAGAATCCGTTTTTTGGAAAATATCGGCAAAGAGCTTGACAGCCGCCAAGATTTACCAGCTCGGAAGGACTGGCACGATCAGTTGTTAAATAACGGAACGGGCAGCGAATAAATCAATCATCTGCCTCGCACCAGGCGCTCGCCAGCCGGAATAATTTTTGCCGGCTCCCAAACCCGCTTACGGCGAAACCACCGCATCCGTCTGAATCAGCAGCTGCCCCGACAGTCCCGCCGCCCGGTAGCGGGTGATTTCCAGCACTTCGGGCAGTGAGACGATGCGGGCAAAGTCGGCGGCGGAGGGATACTGCACGATGGCGACGGCGTCCCACAGTTTGCCGGCGGTGCCGATGGCCAGGCCCTCGACCTCGCCGTGGAACAGAAACCTCCCGCCCTCTCGCTCGACGATCTGCCGCATGGGCGCGCCGTACAGCTGCATGTAAACCTCCTGCCCCGAAAGCCCCTCGCATTCGGGGGGAATCTCCCCGCCCTCAAACCTGGGCTTTTTGCGAAATCTAAGCAGGTTGACCATGGCCACCGGCCTGCCGGACTCATCGGCCATCATGCCCCGCAAATATTCGGCCTCGGGATAGAGCGCGTTTTTGACTTTCATGCGATGGGTTCTCCTATTCTCCTCTCGTGCCAGGCCAGGCCAGGCCAGGGTCAGGTCAGTCTGCCTTCAGCCCCAACTCGGCGACATATTTATCGCGCACTTCGCGCTTGAGGATCTTGCCCGAGGCATTGCGCGGCAGCTGCTCGTCAATAAACCAGATATGTTCGGGCACCTTGAACTTGGCTATTTTTTCGAGCAGGTGGGCGCGCAGGGCGTCCTGGTCAAGGCTCCGTCCGGGATCGGGCATCACGGCCGCTCCGACAATCTCGCCGAGGCGCTCGTCGGGGACGCCGAAGACAGTGCATTCATAGACGCCGTCAAATTCATAGATGGCGGCTTCGACCTCGGCGCAGTAGACGTTTTCGCCGCCGCGCAGAACCATGTCCTTGGCACGGTCGGAGATGTACAGAAAGCCGTCCTCGTCGACATAGCCAATGTCGCCGGTGTAAAACCATCCATCGCGGAAGGCCTTCTCGGTGGCCTCGGGCTTGCCCCAGTAGCCCTTGACGACGACAGCGCCGCGCAGGCAGATCTCACCTGGCGTGTTCGGCGGCAGCTCCGAGTCGTCGTCGCCGCGAATGCTGACATCCACCAAAATCGCCGGAACCCCGGTGCTTTGCGGCCGATCCAGATACAGCGCTCCGGTGTTGGTCGCCCCCATGGCGTTGGTCTCGGTCAGGCCGTAGCCCAGCCCGGGGTTGCCCTTGAACTTCTCGTTGACCTGCCGGGCCTGTTCGGGCGGGGCCGGGGCGCCGCCGCCGCCGATGGTCATCAGCGAGTCGGTGTTGAAGCGGTCGAACTCGGGGTGGCGCAGCATTTCCCAGGTCATGGTGGGCACGCCGGTAAAGAAGGTCACCTGCTCCTCTTCAATCAGCCGAAGCGCATCGCCCGCATCCCATTTGCGCATCATCACGATGCGCCGCCCGATGGGGAAGCTGCACAGAAAAATGGCCATCGAGCCGGTCACGTGGAACAGCGGGACGGTCAGTAGGATGCAGGGTTCGTACTGCTCAAACTCGGTGAACACGTCGGGGGTCAGCGTGCGCGCAGCGGCGAGCGAAAACTCCAGCGTGTAGATCGACTGGACGATGCTGCGCTGCGAGGCCAGGGCGCCTTTGGGAAAGCCGGTGGTGCCCGAGGTGTACATGATGCTGGCGTCGTCATCGCCGCTGACGGCAACGACGGGCATGGGCTTGCCGGCCCCGGCTGCGATCACATCGGCGATGTCGGTGGCGCCCTGCAGCGGCGCCTCGGGACGGGCCACCAGGGTCGGCAGCGAAATGTCGTCGGCCAGGCTGAGCAGCTGCTGGTGGCGCTGCGTGTCCATCACGGCCAGCGAGGCGCCGGAATCCTCGAGGCCGTATTTCATCTCAGGGGCGGTCCACCAGGCATTCATCGGCACGATGACCGCTCCGATGGAGGTGACAGCCATATAGGTCAGCGCCCATTCGGGATAGTTGCGCATCGACAGGGCGATGCGGTCGCCCTTTTCGACGCCCCAGGTGTGCATCAATTCGTGCGCCAGGGCACAGGTGCGGGAGTAGGTTTCGGAGAAGGTCAGGCGCTCATCGCCGTAGACCAGAAACACCTTGTCGGGGAACTGCTCGGCGGCGCTTTTGTAGACGCCGGCGAGGTTGGGAGGGACGTTTTTGAAGACCCGGTAGACCTGCCCGTCGACGTCCTCCTCGGTCAATTCGTAAGTGCCGCCGGGTTCGCCGGTCAGCGGTTGCAGCATTTCGCGCAAATTTTCTAAAAACATATTTCCTCCCTGCGGGGTGTCCGTTGATGCGGCTCGCCGGTGTCTAATCTACCCTGTATTCAAATTTTTTGCCCGCAGGCCGGATGGATGCCGGGTCGGAATCAGCCGGCATCACCGCCGGCGGGGTCCACTGCCGAGGGCAGGCCGAGCTGCTGTTCGCATCGTTTGATCCACTCCCGCACCCTGGGGCGGGCGTCCAGACTGAACCCGCCCTCGGCGGCGAGACGGGTATACGGCAGCAGGCAGATGTCGGCGATGCTGAAGCGCTCGGCGACCAGGTGGCGCAGGATGGCGTTGGACTGCCCCAGGCAGCGACCGTCCTCAAATTTGACGGCGGGGACCTGCCCGAAGGGGTTGATCCGAAGATATTCGCTGCTCCGGGTCTCTCCCCGGGAGATGTCGACGGCAATCCACTGGTAGTCGAGCCGCAGGTGGTCGGCGGCGTATTTCAGTTTCAGGCAATTGCCCGAGTTGAGGTCGCCGTAGATTTTCATTGCCGCATTTCCCATGAGTGAATCGATCCGCCGGCATCACAGCCGGTCATGCTGAGGCATGCGGCAAATGATCGGCCATTGCAGCTGCCGAGTGTGCTAGACTTTTGAGGATAGTGCCCCGGACAGGATTCGAACCTGTAACCTTCCCGTCGTCATTGGGGTGCTCTATCCAAAGATTGAGCTACCGGGGCATTATCATCCCAAGACTCTTAGAGAGAAGGCTGACCTTCTGGCGGCAATATTATTCCCTGAACACCCGTCGTGCAAATCAGCCCGAGTTCAGGTCGACGTAGATTTTCACACCCGCACCTCAGGCATTCATTCGGACGACCGGGCTGCACCCCGGGCAGCACAAAGGCACCTAATCGGATTTCTCCCCCGCAGGCTGCACGGCGGCGTCGACTTCAAAGGCGACGGGGTCGCGCCAGCCCTTGGGCAGCATGCCGCCCCGCCCGGCCCGTCTGCCCAGGTAGGCGGCGTATTCGTCGGCATCAAAGGTGCGCGAGCGCCTCTTGAACCGCACCCGCAGCTTGGCGCCATTGACGATGACGGCGACATCGGCCAGCGCTTCGCCGTCCTTCTCCTTCAGCCCGATGATCTTGCTGCCGCGTCCGCTGGAGCGTTCGGGCAGTTCGGCCAGGGGGAATACCAGCATTCTTCCGCTGCTGTTGAGCACGGCGATCAGCAGCTCGCCGCCGTCCGGGTTGCGGGGCAGCAGGCGGGGGGCGAGCGCTTGGGCGCCCTTGTCGATGCGCACCAGCTGCTTGCCGGCCTTCTGCCGGGAGTGCAGGTTGCCGATGCGGGTCAGGAAGGCGTGGCCGGAGCTGCTGACAATCACGGCACGCTCGCCGGCGTCGCTGAGGCAGATGCCGGCAAACGAGGCGCCCGAGGGTGCGTTGATGATGCTGCTGAGCGGTTCGCCGTGCCCGCGGGCGCCGGGCAGCTGGGCGGTCGAGAGGGAGTAGCTGCGCCCGCCGCTGTCGAGCACGGCGACGAGCTGGTTCATGCGCCCATGCACGTGCAGCTTGTAGCCGTCGCCGCTGCGGTAGGGCAGCTTGGCGATGTCGACCTCGGTGCCCTTGGCCATGCGCACCCAGCCCTGCTGCGAGAGCACCACGGTGACGGGGTCGCTGCCGAGCGCCTGGGTTTCGTCGAACTTGACGGCCTCGGGGGCGCGCTCGACGATGCTGCAGCGGCGCCCGTCGCCGAACTCCCTGATGACGGCCTGCAGCTCTTTGCGGATGACGGTCTTGATGCGCGCCTCGGAGCCGAGGGTCTTCTCCAGCTGGGCGCGCTCCTTGGCGAGGGCGTCGCGCTCGGCCCGGATCTTGATCTCCTCCAGCTTGGCGAGCTGCCGCAGGCGGATCTCGAGCACGGCCTGTGCCTGAACCTCGGTCAGCCTGAACCGCTTCATGAGGTCGGCTTTGGGCGCATCGGAATTGCGGATGACCTCGATCACCTCGTCGATGTTGAGGAACACCACCATCAGCCCGTCGAGAATCTCCAGCCGCCGAACGACCTGCTCCAGCCGGTGCCTCAGGCGCTGCCGGACGCTTTCGATGCGGAATGACAGCCACTCCTTCAGCAGGCTTTTCAGATCCTTGACCTGGGGCAGCCCGTCGCACCCGATGACATTGATGTTGACGCGGTGCTCGACCTCCAGGTGCGTGGTGGCGAACAGGTGCGACATCAGCGCCTCGGCCTCCCCGGCGCCGCTGCGGCGGTGCAGCTGCAGCACCAGCCGCACCGGGTGCTCGTGATCGGACTCATCGCGCAGGTCGGTCAGCATGGGGAGTCTCTTGGCCTGGATCTGCTCGGCGATCTGCTCCAGCACGCGCGTGCTGCTGATGCGGTGCGGCAGGCTGTCGATGACCACCGATCCGTCGGGCTCGACGGCGTAGCCGGCGCGCTGGCGGACGCGGCCGCTGCCGGTGCGGTAGACCTCGATGAGCGCCTCGGGCGTGGAGATGATCTGCCCGCCCAGGGGGAAGTCCGGCGCCGGCAGGAATTCGCACAGCTCCTCGAGCGTGCAGCGCGGGTGGTCGAGCTGGTGGATGGTCGCCCGCAGCAGCTCGCCGAGGTTGTGCGGCGGGATGTCGGTCGCCATGCCGACGGCGATGCCGGTGGCGCCGTTGAGCAGCAGGTTGGGCACCTGCGCCGGCAGCTGGGTCGGCTCCTGGAGGGTGCCGTCGAAGTTGTCGGCCCAGGGCACGGCGCCCATGCCGATCTCATTCAGCAGCAGCCCGGAGTATGCGGTCAGGCGGCACTCGGTGTAGCGCATGGCCGCGAAGGACTTGGGGTTGTCGGGCGAGCCCCAGTTGCCCTGGCCGTCGATCAGCGGGTAGCGGAACGAGAACTGCTGCGCCATCAGCACCATGGCCTCGTAGGCGGCCGAGTCGCCGTGCGGGTGGAACTTGCCGATGACATCGCCGATGGCGCGCGCCGACTTTTTGTACTTGGCGTCGGCGTGCATGCTGAGCTCGTGCATGGCGTAGAGGATGCGCCGCTGCACCGGCTTGAGGCCGTCGCTGATGTGCGGCAGGGCGCGGTCGAGGATGACGTACATCGAGTAGTTGAGGTAGGCTCTTTCGGCGTAGTCGGCCAGCGGCATGCGCTCGATGCGGGAGGGCGGCGGCAGGGGCGGCGGAGGGGCGCTTTTCTTGGCCATGACTACCTGGATGCCCGCGCGCGGCGGATTATAGAAACAGCCCCTCGGGCGGCCTCCTCAGGCCAGCGGAAATGTCATCACGTGCTCTCAATTTTTAGGCAGCTGTGAGGGCTGCGGTTCGTTGAATATTTCCCCCATATCGGGCTTGGGTATCTTGCCGGCCACTGACTGCCGCCTCAGCCTGTGCCTGATAAACAGGCCAACGCTCGCCTCATCCTGACCGCTGGCGACTAGCGAGCCGCTTGCGTAGAGAGTCGTCCGGTCGCTGATGGACAGGCTCAATCCCAACCCCGCCCGGACGATGGTTCTGCGGTAGTCCCCCGCGATGTTCCGGCTGTTGATCTCGTTTTTCTGGATGACCTGCACGTCGCCTATAGCGGAGATGCTGATGAGATGGTTGACGGCAAAAGAGACAGTCGGACTGATGGTCACGGTGTCGCCGCTGTCGTAGTAATCACCGTCAGTTGTCTGCCGCCCGACGGTGTTGCGATAGGCGATGGAGAGGCGGAGAACAATCGGGTCATAGGTTCGATACAGCGCAAGGCTTGCGGAGAAGTCTCCGCTCAACGCCTCAAAATCCTCGCCCTCCTGTGCTCTGTTTTCAAGGAGGGTGATTCCGAAACGTCCGTAGATCCCGGGTGTCTCGTTCTCCGGCGAAAAACGATGACCCAACTCTGCATCTAGGGTGCTGATGCGTGTCTGTGTATCGGCATAGCTGAACCGACCAAAACTGGCGCGCTCGTCAACATAGACGCCGCGCAGATTGAGGGCCAATTCAGCATTTTTATTCAATCCATAGCTGTAACCCATTGATGCACTCAGAAGGTCAAACCGGCGTGGAAATGCGTCGCTCGCCGTGTGGCTGATGCCGAGGCTGATCTCAGAACCCCCAGTGGGTGCGAGCAGGTTTTCAATTCTCAGCGGCAGACCTTCATCGCTCAGGGCGAATGTCGACGATGGAAAGCCCGCAACGCAGAGCAGAACTGCAAAAGTTCCAATTGCCTTCATGGGTCGTTAGACGGACGAATAAATCGCAAGCCCTCATAAGCAGAGACTGCACCGCTGGGCGGGCTGAAAAAGTCGCCTCGCATGGTGCGGCCTCTGTGCTTGGGAATAATCAGCAATACCTTGCCGCCGCCGGTACCATCTGTGTCCCAAAGCTCCTCAAATTGATGAGGCAATAGTTTCTGATTGCCCCAAGACGGATCGGCCAGAGCGACAAGACCATCGGTGCGAATTCCTTGAACGACAGAAAAGTGTCCCTCGCTACGGTAGACCAGATGCACCAGAGCGGGAATTTTCAGCTTCAACAGATCGGACAGTGGAAGCCAGTAGCCGACAGCTCTGAACCCATAGATATCCGCAACCTTGGCCAAGTCAGCAAGTGATGCGGCGGTCTGCTTTTGCATGCGCTGAAGCACTCTCACCTCGCTCGTCTCTACGCCGTAGAACTCCCTTAGAAGTGTCGCCAGAGCTGCCGCGCCGCAGGAATAGTCCAAGTCCTGCATCTCCACCCGCTGCCTTTTCAGTTCCCGCCAAGTCTGAGGTTTGCTCGGCAACCACTGGGGCTGAGTTGTCTGCCTCAATTCTTGGCCGGTGATCGGCATGGATAAAAACAGCGTCCCAAGAGAAAAAAGCAAAACCCGCCGCAAGACTGAGCCTCCCAGTTTTGGGTTAAACACTGGGAGGCTCAGAATTCAGGTCGGGCTTTTAACGAATGATGCCGTTGGGGGGAATTTCATCCGTGCCGCCGAGTTCGTGTAGAAAACGATCAACCGAATTGATAGAAGTACGAATGGAGCTGTCGTGTGGCCAAGGGAGACCGCCCAAACCTCCTCTTGAAGAGTTGTACCCCATCTCCCAAAGATCTGAACCTCCGTGTGAGTTATACACGAAATAATGGTAGAGAAACTCTACTACTATCGGTCGGGCAATAACTACAATGACATCCATTCTAGTTATCCTTTCACCCTCGGTCTCTTCCATCTGATATTCATCCAAGGGACGAGCAGATTCGGGAGTGGTGTGAAAAGCGAACTCCAATTCACTGGGGTCGGGCGTGATGTCCCCGAGTGGAAACGACGCGGGGTGTTCCCCTCCCAACGCAAACGATGCCGGAAACAGGAACACGGCGATTAAAGCAGCAGTTAGTTTTTTCATGATGTCTACCCTCCCTGGGTGTGAACAAAATCAACTTGACCTTGTCAAGGTATCAGAGAGGGGGGGGTTGTCAAGCCGTCTCATTTAGGAGGCTTTCAGCCCTGTTTTTCTGCGGTTTCGGCGGCAGTGTCAGGCGGTATGTCGGCAGGTCCAAAAGCTGGATACGTCGCCGAAAATTAAGTGGATTGAAGACAACCTGACAATCCGCCTGATGTCGATGGCGGAACGTCTAGCTAGTTTTCACAATTGTTGGTTCTTCTGCTAGCGTTTCAAAGCTGAGAAAAATTTCGGATGCATTAGGCAAACGGTCAAAATTTCGGATTTATTCCCATCGGCTCTTGTTACTTCGTACGATTCATGCTTTCAGTGATAGCATGCTTTTCGACCTTCGTTTAAGAGTCTGAGCTGGTGGTTACTGGGCGCCGGCGGGGCGGACGCGCCAGACTTTGCCGCTCTCGTCGCCGCTGGGTTCGGACAGGATGTAGATCAGCCCGTCCGGTCCGGTGCGGATGTCCCTGATGCGCGCGTCGATCTCTTCGAAGACATCCTCGGTGTCCAGCACCTTGGCGCCGTCCATGTCGAGCCGGACGACCTTGCGGAACACCAGGCTGGTGACAAAGATGTCGCCGACCCAGTCGGGAAAGGCCTCGCCCCGGTAGAGCGTCATCCCGGCCGGGGCGATCGAGGGTGTCCAGTAGTGCAGCGGCTGGGCCATGCCGGGGTATTCGGTGTAGGGCGAGATGCGCGCCCCGGAGTAGTCGATGCCCCAGCTGATGACCGGCCAGCCGTAGTTGACGCCGGGTTCGATCAGGTTGAGCTCGTCGCCGCCCTGGGCGCCGTGCTCGGTCTGGAAGATCAGGCCGGACTCGGCGTCGTAGATGACGCTCTGCGGGTTGCGGTGGCCGTAGCTGTAGATCTCCGGCAGCGCCCCCTCACGGTTGCGGAACGGGTTGTCTTCCGGCACCTCGCCGGTGTCGGTGACGCGCACCATCGCACCGAAGTGGTTGCCGAGATTCTGCGCCTCCTCCCTGAAGTTGAACCCGTCGCCGACGGCGATCAGCAGGGTGCCGTCGCCGAGGAAGGCCATGCGCGCCCCGTAGTGCACCGCCGTGTTTTTCTCGGGCGACGCTTCAAATACGGTCTCGATATTCTCAAGCTTCCTGCCGTCGAGGTCGAGCGTTCCCCGCACCACTCGGGTTCGATTGCTGCGGCGGTTGCCCTCGGCGAGCGACAGGTAGACCAGCCGGTTCTCGGCGTAGTCGGGGTGCAGCACTATGTCCATCAGCCCTCCCTGTCTATTGAAGTAGGCCACCGGCACCCCGTCGATCGGCTCCTCGATGCGCTCGCCGTCCCGCACCAGGTGCAGCGTCCCGGACAGCTCGGTCACCAGCATGTCGCCCTCGGGAAGGAAGGCGACGCCCCAGGGCAGGTCAAAGCCCTCGGCGACGGTTTCAAGTTGGTAGTCCTGGGCTTGGGCAGCCAGCGGCAGCAGCAGTGCTGTCAGCAGGATGATGCAGCGTTTGATCATGGGGATTCTCCGGTTGCGCAGATGCGGCGGTGCGCTTTTCGGCCTTCATTATTTAACATAATGCCCGCCGGGATTGAATGCCCCGCATCTCGAAGGAGGACAACATGACATTTCTGCAGGCATTTCTCCGCCACCTCATCAGCTTTGCACCGGCGCTGCTGGTGCTGTGCGTCCTGGCCAGCTTCGTCAGCACGCAGTCGGTGCTGGGTCAGCTGGATGCCATGGATGCCCCGGTTCCGATGGGGCTGTCGATGCAGATGATTTTTGAGGACATCCTGGGAACGCTGCTGCCGTTCACGCTTGTCTTCGGTGTTGGTTTGCTGCTCGGTCTGCTCGGGGCGGCGCTGGCCGAGCGCTTCATTCCCAACCCCTGGGGTGCGATTCACGCTGCCGCCGGGTTCACCGCCGTGCTGGCGACTTTGATCATTATGGAGGCCGCGTTCGGCATCATTCCCATCGCCGGTGCGCGCAGCGCTGCCGGGATGTTCTGGATCTCAACCGGCGGGGCTCTGGCCGGGCTGATCTACCTGCGCATCGCCCGCCGGGAGCAGGACACAGGCGACGACTGACGCCGCTCAGCCCCCGGTGCAGATGTTGGGGGGCGCCTCGGGCGGTTCGGGGGGATCGGGCGGGAAGTGAATGGTGATATTGAGCTTGCCGCCGCCGTCGGCGAACAGGTTGGAGATCCCCTCAAAGCGCCGCAGCCTGCGGCTGTCGGTGGCGTAGAACACCCGGATGGTCGGCGCCAGCAGCCGCAGAAACCTGGACTTGGCCACCATCTCAAAGGCGACGATGCCGGGTTCGGCGGCGGGCTCGGTGGTGCGCCGTATCAGCATCTTCAGCGAGTCAAGGCGAAAGGGGACCAGAAACGGGCGCACCAGTTCCCTGCCCGAGGTCAGCTCTTCCCACTGCTCGACGATGAAGCGGTCAAACCCGGCGTCGGCGATCATCGGGGGGTCGGAGGGCGGCAGCTCAGCCGAGTCCCCGGCGTCATCTTCGGGCCCCTGGAAGCGCACGGTCATGACCTCCCCGCCGTGCTCGAGCGATTCCCGGTGGTTGGAGTCCGAATTGACCAGGGCGAATTCCGGGGCGGTGCTGCTGCCCCTGTAATCGACCTTCTTTTCGGCAAACTTGCGGCCATCCGGGCGCAGATAGCTGAGCCGATCCTCCAGCAGTCGCTCGCCGGCCCAGGTCATGTTGTGCACTTCTATGTAGGCCAGCTCGCCGGTCTCGGCGCCGCAGGCGTAGCCGATGAAGGTCTGGGTGCGCTCGGCGTCGCCGGTTGGTGCATCGGACGGCATTTCGGCTTCCATGGCAGAGGCCGTGAGCGCACCGGATATCAGGGCGCCGCAGAAAATCCAGGGCAGGAGTCGGGTCATTCGTCGGGCCTCTGGCCGTCGCCGCACGGCGGGCATCATAAGCCGCCCGGATGCCCCGCCGGTGATTCTGTCGGCTATCATCCGCCCCGAGTAAGGGCCTGTAGCTCAATTGGTTAGAGCAGCGGACTCAGGAGTGGGTCGCCGCTGTGGAAACGCAGCGGGCAATTCGCCTCAAATTCGGGGAACCCTTAACGGATCATGCCGATGGCAATCCCGAGCCAATCCCGCCTCGGCGGGCAGGTGTAGAGACTAGACGGGGCGCACCTAAGTCGGCCTCAGTGCCGATACGGTGAAGGGATAGTCCAGACCACGAACGCCCCCGGCGATCATCAAGGGGGCGGCGGCGAAAGCCGAAGTGTGTAGCATAATCCGTTGGTTCAAGGTTCGAATCCTTGCGGGCCCACCACTTGCCGACATCCCAAGCTCCGCACGGTGCGCCCGATGATCACTCCCAGAGCGCCTCCGAGCGCCGGCAGCTGACACCCTCGCTGCTGCACTCCAGCGCCGTCGTGACCTCGGGCACGGCGCTCTCCCGGGTGCTCGGCCTGATCCGCGACATTGCCGTCACCCACCTGCTCGGCGCCGGCGTTCTGCACGACATCTTCGTGGTCGCCCTGCGCATCCCCAACCTGTTCCGCCGGCTGCTGGCCGAGGGCGCCTTCAGCCAGGCGCTGAATCCGGTGCTGGCCGAGGCGCGCCATGAGAGCGGCGAGGCGGCGGCCTCGCACCTGGCCGGCGAGGTGTTCTGGATGCTGCTGCTGGCGCTGGCGGCGCTGACCGCGGTATTGACCTTCGCCGCCCCGACAGTGGTCGGGCTGATCGCCCCGGGGTTTGCCGACGATCCGGTGCGCTTTGACGGAACCGTTGAGATGCTGCGCATCGTTGCGGTCTACCTGGCCTGCGTCTCGCTCGGCAGCGTCGCCATCGCCCGCCTGGTGCAGCACAGCCGCTTCGGCTGGGGTGCCTATGCCCCGCTGACCTTCAATCTGGGACTGATCATCGCCGTGCTGCTGGCGTCGGACAGCCCGCTGACGACGCTGGCCTGGGGCGTGGTCGCCGCCGGGGTTTCGCACCTGGCGATCGTGATGATCCCGGCGCTGGCCTCGGGCTACATCCGCCTCGGCGCCTTCAACCCGGTCTCCCCCGGGGTGCGCAAGGTGGGCCGCCTGATGGCGCCCGGCGTGCTGAGCGGCTCGGTGATCCAGCTCAACCAGATTGTCGGGACGGTGCTGGCCTCGTTCCTGGTCGCCGGCAGCCCGACCTGGCTGTATCTGTCCGACCGCCTGGTGCAGCTGCCGGTCGGGCTGTTTGCCGTGACCCTGTCCTCGGTGCTGCTGCCGGCGCTGTCGCGCACCTACGCCGAGGGCGACGCCGGGGGATTCTCGGCGCGCATGCACTGGGGGCTGAGCTGGCTGATGGTGCTCTCCCTGCCGGCGGCGGCGGGGCTCTGGCTGATCGCCGAGCCGCTGATCGGCCTGCTGTTCGAGCGCGGCGCCTTCACACCGGCCGACACCCAGGCGACTGCCGCCAGCCTGCGCATCTACGCCCTCGGTGCGCCCGCCTACATGCTGGCGGCGGTGCTGCTGCCGGGCTACTTTGCGCGCCAGAAGCCCGGCGGCCCGCTGCTGTTCAGCCTGATCTCGCTGGCGGTCAACTTCTCGCTGGCGCTGCTGCTGGCGATGCACTGGGACTGGGGGCACGTCGGCATCGCCGCCGCCGGCTCGATCGCGGCGTGGGTTCAGAGTCTGATCATGCTGGGCGTGCTGCTGCACTCCGGCTGGTGCGGGTTCCGGGGCTGGCCGCTCGACACCCTGCGGGCGGCGCTGGCAACGGTTGTCATGGCGCTCGTGCTGCTGTTTGCGGTTCCCGGACTGCTCGGGCTGGCCGGCCTGGACGGGGTGTTCTGGACGGTCGCCCTGCAGGTCACGGCGGGGGTTTCGGTGTATCTGGCCGGCCTGTTTCTGCTGGGCTGGCGGCTGCACCTGGGCGTCCAGGGGGCGGACTTATAATGCCGCCGCCTGAAATCGGGCCGTTGTCTTGCCCCGTATGTCCGTGAACGAGACCGCAGAGTCGGCGGCGGGTCGGGTGCAGTGAAGCTGTTCAGGGGCATTGCCGGCCTGCGCCGATTGGGAACTGATCACGCCGGCGGCCCGGCCGCCGCCATCGGCAATTTTGACGGCCTGCACCTGGGCCACCAGCAGCTGATCCGCCGGGCGCGGGAGCTGGGGCGGGAGCGGGGGGCGCCCTCGGCCATTCTGTTCATCGAGCCGCACGCCAGGGAGGTGCTCGCCCCGCCGTCCGAGCGCCCGCCGCGCGTGCTGCCCTTCGCCGCCAAGGTGCGCCGCATGGCCGAGAGCGGAATCGACGCCGCCGTGGTGCTGCCCTTTCATCAGATCCGCCGCTGGAGCGCCGAGGAATTCGCCTCGACGCTGTTCGGCGAGCGCTGCCTGTGCGCCGCCGTGATCGGCGCCGACTTCAAATTCGGCGCCGGGCGCAGCGGGGACGTCGGGCTGCTGCACCGCATCGGCAGCCCCCGGGGCATTGCGGTGGAGGTCGTCGACAACGTCATCGAGGCGGGGCGCCGCATCAGCAGCACCTGGCTGAGGGAGCTGCTGCTGGCCGGGGATCTGGCCCGGGCCGAGCGGCTTCTGGGGCGCCCCTACGCCATCTCGGGGCGCATCATCGCCGGGCAGCGCAGGGGGCGCGAAATCGGCTTTCCGACCGCCAACCTGCGCCTCGGCCGCGCGCGTCGCCTGTGCCTGTCGGGGGTCTATGCGGTTCGGGCGCACCTTGCCTCGGGTGCGGTTCACGCCGCCGTCGCCAATGTCGGCGAGCGTCCGACCCTGGCGGCCGGGCGCAGCCTTGAGGCGCATCTGTTCGATTTTGCGGGCGATCTGTACGGCGAATATTTGACGCTGGAATTTGTGCAAAAATTGCGCCCGGAACAGCGGTTTGACTCGGTGGAGCAATTGCGCCAACAAATTGAACGCGATTGCATCCTGGCGCGCGGGGTGCTCGGCTGATGAGCGACAAGCCCCAGGCCGGCCAGCACAAGGCCACTCTCAACCTGCCGCGCACCGCCTTTCCGATGAAGGCGCAGCTGCCGGTGCGAGAGCCCGACATTCTCGCCCTCTGGAAGCGGCACAATCTCTACGGCAGCCTGCGCGCCCAGCGCCGCCACTTCCCCAAATTCATCTTCCACGACGGGCCGCCCTACGCCAACGGGGCGATCCATCTGGGGCACGCCATCAACAAGTCGCTCAAGGACATGGCCGTGCGCAGCCGCAGCCTGAGCGGGTTTGACGCGCACTTCATCCCGGGCTGGGACTGCCACGGCCTGCCGATCGAACTGAAGGTCGAGGAGCGCATCGGCAAGGTCGGCGAGGGGGTCACTCCGGAGGCCTTCCGCCGCAGCTGCCGCGAGTACGCCGCCGAGCAGATGCAGCTGCAGATGGACGACTTCATCCGCCTCGGGGTCAATGCCGACTGGGAGCATCCCTACGCCACCATGGAGCCGCGCGTCGAGGCCGGCATCGTCCGCACCTTCGGGGCGCTCTGGAACCGCGGCTACATCGTCCCGGGTCTCAAGCCGGTCTACTGGTGTACCCACTGCCGCTCGACCCTGGCCGAGGCCGAGATCGAGTACCACAACCACACCTCGCCGGCGATCGACGTCGCCTTCTTTGCCGGCGCCGCCGAGATCGCCGAGCGCTTCGGCGTCGCTGCGGATGCCCTGGATGGCGCCGAGCGCGCCGGGCTGGTGATCTGGACCACCACGCCGTGGACGCTGCCGTCCAACCGGGCGATCGCGGTTCACCCCGAGCTGACCTACCAGCTGATACGCGATGACCGCGGCGACCTGCTGGTGCTGGCCGAGGCCCTCGCCGAGAGCGCCCTGGCGCGCTACGGGCGCAGGGCGGAGCAGGTGCTGGGCAGCGTCCCGGGCGAGCGGCTGGTGCGGCTCAAGGTCTCGCACCCCTTCCTCGACCGCGAGGTTCCAGTGCTCACCGGCGAGCACGTCACGACCGAGGTCGGCACCGGCCTGGTGCACTCCGCCCCGGCGCACGGCCTGGACGACTTCGAAATGGGGCGCCGGCACGACCTGCCGGTCGACACGGTGGTCGGCGAGGACGGTGTGTTCTCCGCCGAGGGCATGGTCTACGACGGCCTCGACGTGCTCGCCGCCAACGAACCGATCATCGCTCTGACCGAGGGCGCCGGGGCGCTGCTGGCCAATGTCCGGCACGGGCACAGCTATCCCTACTGCTGGCGCCACCGGGAGCCGGTGATCTACCGGGCGACGACGCAGTGGTTCATCTCGATGGAGCACGAGGAGCTGCGCACCAAGGCGCTCGAGCAGATCGGCACGGTGCAGTGGATCCCGGCCTGGGGCCGGGGCCGCCTCAACGGCATGGTGGCGGAGCGGCCGGACTGGTGCATTTCGCGCCAGCGCACCTGGGGCGTTCCGCTGCCGCTCTTCGTGCACAGGCGCACCGGCGAGGTGCATCCCCGCACCGGCGAGCTGATCCCGCAGATCGCCGAGCGCATCGAGCGGTGCGGCGGCGTCGACGCCTTCTACCAGCCCGAGACGCTGGCGCTGCTGGGGGACGACGCCGGGGACTACCGCCCGCTCGGCCACGTGCTGGACGTCTGGTTTGACTCGGGCACCACGCACGAGACCGTGCTGCCGAGGCACGACGTCAAGGTGGCCGATCTCTACCTGGAGGGCAGCGACCAGCACCGGGGCTGGTTCCAGTCCTCGCTGCTGACCGGCGTCGCCCTGCGGGGCGATGCACCGTATCGGCAGGTGCTGACGCACGGCTTTGTGGTCGACGCCCAGGGGCACAAGATGTCCAAGTCGCTGGGCAACAGCATCGCACCCCAGGAGATCATCGACAAGTACGGAGCCGATGTCCTGCGGCTCTGGATCGCCTCGACCGACTACCGCAACGAGATGGTGCTGTCGGACGAGGTGCTGCGCCACGTCGTCGACAGCTATCGCCGCATCCGCAACACCGCGCGCTTCCTGCTGGGCAACCTCAGCGATTTCGACCCCCCGCAGGATGCGCCCAAGCCGGACGACTGGGTGCGCATCGACCGCTGGGCCGTGAAGCGCTGCGCCCAGGTCCAGCAGGAGATCGTCACGGCCTACAACGACTACCAGTTCCACCTCGCCTGCCAGCGCATGCACCATTTCTGCGCGGTGGATCTGGGCAGCTTCTACCTCGACATCATCAAGGACCGGCTCTACACTTGCTCGCGCGAGGGGCGCGCCCGCCGCAGCGCGCAGGCCGCGCTGCACCACATTCTGGAGTCGCTGACGATGTGGATGGCCCCGGTTCTGGTGTTCACGGCCGAGGAGGTCTGGCAGCACTATCGCGGCGAGGGCGCCGAGTTCAAGTCGGTCCACGCCGGGCAGTGGAAGTCGCAGCTCGACGCCGACGCCGGAGACGAGAGGGAGCTGCAGTACTGGGACTGGATGGCGCGCGCGCGCGATGAGGTCAACCGCGTCATCGAGCGGGAGCGCAGAGCCGGGATGATCGGCTCGGCGCTCGAGGCGCGCGTGCATCTCTACGCCAGCGCCGGCGCCGAGAGGCGCCTCGCCGAGCTGGGCGATGAGCTGCGCTTTGTGATGCTGAGCTCCGCCATCCAGATGCACAGCGCCGGGGACCTGCCCGCCGGCCTCGAGCTGGACGACATGGGCATTGCCGTTGCCGTTGAGAAATGTCCGGGCGAGAAGTGCCCGCGCTGCTGGCACATCGTCCCCGAGCTGGTTCGCGGCCAGGGGGTCTGCCAGCGCTGCGTCGAAAACCTCGGGGACGGCGAAGAGCGACTGCATGCCTGAAATGCGCGGCGCCCTCATCGCCTGGGCGGGCGCTGCGGCGATTGCCGGAGTCGATCTGTGGCTCAAGAGCCTTGCCGAGGCGCATCTGAGCCTGGGCGAGTCCGGCGGGGCGCTGATCCCCGGGGTGCTCGAGCTGTTTCTGGTCCACAACACCGGCGCCGCCTTTGGATGGATGGCCGGGGTCGGCGGGGCCGCCCCGTTTCTGATCGGCGTCTCGCTGCTGGCCTCGCTGCTGTTCGGGTATTTCATCTGGCACAGCGCGCAGATGGACGCCTCCCGGCAGCGCACCTGGACCCTCGTCGCCTTTGCCATGCTGCTGGGCGGGGCGCTCGGCAACCTCTACGACCGCATCGTGCACGGGCACGTCATCGACTACCTGCACCTGCACCTGGCCGACTCCTCAATGTTCGTCTTCAACCTCGCCGATGCGCTGCTCAGCGTCGGCGTCGGCATCGTGCTGCTGCTCCAGTATCTGGGGATGCGTCAGACCTCGGAGGCGGCGGATTGACGACAGACATCGCTTTTGCCTTTACACTTACCGCCTGAGCGTTGCGCCTGTGCGTTGCCAGTCCCCCATGACCCACGTCCTGTTGGCCAATCCGCGCGGTTTTTGTGCTGGTGTAGAGCGCGCCATCGCCATTGTTGAGCAGGTGCTGAACAATTTCGGCGCTCCGATATACGTCCACAACCACATCGTCCACAACCGCCGCGTGGTCGGCGACCTTCGTGCGCGCGGCGTGACCTTCGTGCGCGACCTCAGCGAGATCCCCGACGGTGCGGTCTGCATCTTCAGCGCCCACGGAGTCGCCCGCCGCGTGGTCGAGAGCGCCGAGGCGCGCGGCCTTAAGGTGTTTGACGCCACCTGTCCGCTGGTCACCAAAGTCCACATCGAGGTCGCCCGCTACGCCCAGGCGGGGATGGACTGCATCATCGTCGGTCACTCCGGCCATCCGGAGATAGAGGGAACCCGCGGGCGCTACGACGGCCCCGGCCAGGTCTACCTGGTCGAGGACGTCGAACAGGCCGGGGCGGTCTGCGTCGGTAACCCCGAGCGCGTCGGTCTGGTATCACAGACAACGCTGTCCGTGCGCGACACCGAAGAGATTGTGACTGTTCTCAGGCGCCGCTTCCCCGAGATCGCCGTGCCGCGCCGGGGCGACATCTGCTACGCCACCCAGAACCGCCAGAACGCCGTGCTGGAGCTGGCCGGGCGCGTCGAGCGCCTGCTGGTGGTCGGCAGCCCGCACAGCTCGAACTCCAACCGCCTGTGCGAGCTGGCCGAGGCCGAGGGGGTGCCCGCACACCTGATCGACGCGGTCGATGCGATCCAGCCCGAGTGGCTCAGCGATGTGCGCTATCTGGGGGTCACGGCCGGGGCGTCGGCGCCCGAGACCCTGGTGCAGGAGGTGCTCGAGCGCCTGCGGCATCTGGGGGCCGAGCGCATCGTCGAAATGCCCGGGGCGCCCGAGCGGGTGCGCTTCGCCATGCCCAAGGAGCTGTGCGCATGAAAGGGGACAGGGGGAGCAATCGAAGCGATCAGATCGTCCGCCGCGTCGGGGTCAACCGCTTTCAGGCGCTGTTCATCCTGCTGCTGGTGGTGGGCTGGTTCACGTTCTGGCAGATCTCCTACTCGATGGCGCCGCCTCCGGAGCCCGAGAAGATCCAGCCGCTGCGGGTGCCCTACGTCGGCGTCACCCCCATCCAGGCGCAGGAGTACCGCCCCTCTGTCGAGCTGCGCGCCACCACCGAGGCCAGCTTCAGCATGAACCTGAACTCGAAGATACGCGCCACCGTCATCGAGATTCCGGTGAGGCAGGGGCAGCGGGTGCGCAAGGGCCAGCTGGTCTGCCGGCTGCAGTCCCACGCCGCCGATGCGGCGCTGCGGCAGTCCCGCACCGACCTGCAGCGCGCCACGCTCGAGTACGAGGGCACGCGCAAGCTGTTCGAGAAGGGCATGGCCTCGCCGCTGGCGCTGCGCCAGGTGACCAATGCCCTGGAGATGGCCAAGGCCAATATGGCGCGCGCCCTCGAGACCATTGAATACACCCGCATCACGGCTCCGACCGGCGGCATCGTCGACCGCATCTATGTCGACCCCGGCGACGTCATCCGCCCCGACGGGGTCTGCGCCGGCTTCATCGTCCCCGACAAGATGCTGCTGATCGGGCACGTCGCCGAGCGCGACGTCGGCCTGATCTCCCAGGGCGCCGATGTCGACGTGGTCATCGACTCGCTCACCGGCGAGCGCATTCCCGGGCGGGTGACCTTCGTGGCGCGCAGCGGCAACGAGCAGAGCCGCTCGTATCGCATCGAGGCCGAGATCGGCAACCCCGACGGGCGCATCCGCAACGGCATGACCGCCAAGATGCACGTCTATGCGGATCCGCTGCCGGCCTATTACGTCAAGAGCTCGGCGCTGACCCTGGGCTCCGATGACTCGGTGCTGACCTTCAGCACCGAGGGGCGGCTCGGCATTCGCATGGTGGATCCGCAGGCCGATCCCGATCCGAACCACGGGCGCGTGCGCTTTGTTCCGGTCAGGGTGCTCAATTCCGACAGGAACGGCATCTGGCTGGCCGGCCCGAGGGACGGCCTGCTGATCTCGGTCGGCACCGACTTCGTCGCCGACGGCGAGCGGGTGCGCTACGGCAGAGTCTCCGAAACCGAGACCGGCCTCAACGCCGGCAGCTCGAGACCCTGATGCTGGGCGTCATCGACATGGTCATGCGGCGCGCCAGGGCGATGTTCGTCCTGATGATCGGCATCCTGCTCACCGGCATCGTCTCCTACTCCTATCTGCCGGTGGCGGCCGAGCCCGAGATCGACGTGCCCTTCGTCAGCGTCTTTGTGCGGCTGGACGGCGCCGATCCGCGCGATGTCGAGCGCCTGATCACGCGCCCGATCGAGCAGGAGCTGAACTCGCTCAAGGACCTGACCGAGATGACCTCCTACTCCAGGCTCGGCTCGATGCGGCTGATCCTCGAGTTCGACGTCAACCTGGATTCGGAGGTCGCCCTCGACCGGACGCGCGCCGCCATGGACAACGTCCGCGCCCGGCTGCCGTCCGAGGCCGACCAGCCGATGATCGAGGCGCTGGCGGTCAACGAGGAGCCGGCCATCGTGGTCAGCCTGGCCAGCCACACCGTCCCGCTGCGCCAGATCTACCGGGAGGCGCGCAACCTCAAGCGCGATCTGGAGAACCTGCCCGACGTGCTGCGGGTCGACATCCGCGGCGAGCGGGAGCGCGTCATGGAGGTGGTGATCTCGCCCGAGCGGCTCGAGAGCGTCGGGCTGACGGCGACCGAGCTCTACCAGGTGATCCGCAACAACAACCGCCTGATCACCGCCGGCCGGCTCAACAGCGAAACCGGGGCGTTCAGCGTCTCGGTGCCCAGCGTCATCGAGAATGCGGTCGACGTCTACAACCTGCCGCTGAAGTCGGATCGGGACGGCGGCACGCTGGTGCTCGGCGACGTCGCCGAGGTGCGCGACACCTTCAAGGACGCCGCCACCTACACCCGCATCAACGGCCGCCCAACCGTGTCGCTCGAGGTCATCCGCCGGGACGGCGCCTTTCTGATCGAGCTGGTCGACGAGGTGCGCACCTACGTCGAGGGCTGGCAGGAGGAGGCCAACGAGGCCATCGAGATCATCTACTCCCAGGACAGCGCACCCTGGGCCAAGGGGCTGGTCAGCGCCCTGCAGGGCAACATTCTGACCGCCGTCCTGCTGGTGATGACCGTCGTCGTCATGGCGCTGGGGCTGCGCTCCTCGCTGCTGGTCGGCATCGGCGTGCCGTTCAGCTTCATGGTCTCGTTCATCTTTCTCTACCAGATCGGCTACTCATTCAACTTCATGGTGATGTTCGGGATGCTGCTCGCCATGGGCATGCTCATCGACGGCTCGGTGGTGGTCGTCGAGTACGCCGATCGAAAGATGGCCGAGGGCGCCGACCCGGCGACCGCCTACCGCACCGCCGCCAAGCGCATGTTCTGGCCGGTCACGGCCTCGGTGTTCACCACGCTGGCCGCGTTTCTGCCGCTGGTGCTGTGGCCCGACATCTCGGGCAAGTTCATGCGCTACCTGCCGGTGACGGTGTTCGGCGTGCTGCTGGCCTCGCTGATGTACGCCCTGATCTTTCTGCCGGTGCTGGGGGCCTATTTCGCCAGGCCCAACAGGCACGTCGACATTGACCAGGTCAGCCGCCTGGAGTACGCCCACCCGAGCGAGCTCTCCGGCGCCACGGGGCTCTACGCCAGGGGGCTGTTCAAGCTGATGCGCCACCCGGTGCTGACCCTGATGACCGGGATCTTCCTGCTGATGCTGATCTATCAGATCTACGGCCACCACAATCACGGGGTCAAGTTCTTCACCGAGACCGAGCCCAAGTACCTGATCACCGAGGTGCGCGCGCGCGGCAACATCTCGACCGAGGAGAAGCGCGACCTGATCATCCAGGCCGAGCGCGAGATCACCCAGCTCGACGAGATCGAGACCGCCTACACCGCCGTCGGGGCGCGCTGGCGGGGCAGCCCGCCGGACACCATCGGGCTGATCTACATCGCCCTGAAGGACTACGATCAGCGCACCCGCCCCGGCAAGGAGGCGCTCAGGGACATCAACGAGCGCACCAGCGACATTCCGGGCGTCATCGTCAGCACCCGGGAGATGGAGCAGGGCCCGCCGGTGGGGCGGCCGATCCAGATCGAGCTGCTCAGCGACTACTCCGAGGCGCTGGAGGTCGAGGCCCGAAAGGTCATGGAGATGCTGCGGCAGATCCCGGACATCACCGAGGTCGACTCGACCCTGCCGCTGCCGCAGATCGAGTGGAAGCTGCAGCTCGACAAGCCGCGCGCCGACGCCCTGGGGGTCAACCTCGCCGAGGCCGGCGCCATGCTGCAGCTGGTCACCAACGGCATCCTGGTCGACAAGTACCGCCCCGACGGCCATGACGACGAGGTCGACATCCGGGTGCGCTACGACGACGCCGAGCGCAGCCTGACCCAGATCGACAGCCTGCGGCTGGCCTCCCGCAACGGGCCGGTGCCGCTGAGCAGCATCGCCCAGCTGAAGCCGGTTCAGGGGGTCAGCACCATCTACCACGTCGACGGCGTCGGCCGGCACGTGGTCAACGCCGACCTGGCCCCCGGCGTGCTGCCGGCGTCGAAGATGGAGGCCATCCGCAGCTGGCTGGCCGACCCCGCCAGCGACATCGACCCGCGCGTCAAGATCAAGCTGCGCGGATCGGACGAGAAGGAGAGCGAGGCTGGGCTGTTCCTCGCCGGAGCCGGCCTGCTGGCGCTCTGCCTGATGCTGGTGATGCTGGTGATCCAGTTCAACCGCGTCTACCAGGCGATCCTGATCCTCTCCGCCATCGTGATGTCGACCGCCGGGGTGCTCATCGGGCTGCTGGTCAGCGGGCGCCCGTTCAGCATCATCATGACCGGCGTCGGCATCGTCGCCCTGGCGGGCATCGTCGTCAACAACAACATCGTGCTGATCGACACCTACAACCACCTGCGCAGGCAGTATCCCAACGTCCCGCACGACGAGCTGGTGGTGCGCACCAGCGTGCTGCGCCTGCGCCCGGTGCTGCTGACCACCACCACGACGATCCTCGGGCTGCTGCCGATCTCGCTGCACCTGTCGTTTGACTTCATATCGGGCAGCATCGTCTACGGCGGGGAGACCACGGCCTGGTGGGTGCAGATGGCCAATGCCATCGTCTGGGGGCTGGGCTTCTCGACGCTGCTGACGCTGGTGATGACGCCGGCGGCGCTGCACCTGCCGGCGGCGATCAAGACCGCCTGGCGCGCCCGCAGCATCTTCCGCAGTCGCAGTGTCGCCCCGGGCAGGGCATCCAAGTCGGCAGAAGCCTCGCCGGGGGCGTAGATTGGCCGTGGCCTCTGCCGGATCGCCCAGGCTCGCTCAGGAGACGCGCGGGGTGTGCGGGGCTGCGGATGAGTAGCGCGCACGTGTTTTTTTCGGTCACCGCCTGGGCGGTGCTGCTGGCGGCATCGGGTCTGTCGCTGCTGGCCAGCGCCGAGCATCTGGCGCTCAAGCGCAGCGTCCTGCTGGGGCTGTGGCAGCGCCTGCCCCCGCTGCCGGTGCTCGAGCGGGGCGTGTTCCGGATGCTCTACCTGGCCTTCGCCATGCTCAGCGGGGCCATCCTGGCGATGCTGCCGAGCTTTGCGGCGTGGTGGAGTCCGGAGCAGCAGATCAAGACGACCTTTGCTCTGGCGGCGTGGCTCAGCCTCGCCGCCCTGCTCGCCGGCCACTGGATGCGCGGCTGGCGCAGCGGCACGGCCACCGGCTGGGCGCTGCTGGGCGCCCTGCTGATGGGTCTGGCCTATGCCAGCAGCAGCCTCGGCTCCGATGCGGTCTGACCGGCGATGAACGCAATCACCCCGACCGAGGCGCTGAGCATCGCGGCCGGCCTGCTGGTGCTCTCCGCCGTGTTCTCCAGCTCGGAGACCGCGATGATGTCGCTGAACCGCTATCGCGTGCGGCACCGCGCCCAGTCGGGCGGCCGCACCGCGCGCTGGGTTTACGAGCTGATCTCGCGCCCCGACAAGCTGATCAGCGTGATCCTGATCGGCAACAACCTGGTCAACCTGCTGGCGACGGCGCTGGTCACGCTGGCGGTGGTCGAGATCTGGGGCAAGGACGCCGTCACCTGGGCGACGCTGGCGCTGACGCTGGTGGTGCTGATCTTCGCCGAGGTCCTGCCCAAGACGCTGGCGGCGCAGAACCCCGACTTCATCGCCCAGCCGATGTCGCTGCCGCTCAAGGTGCTTCTGTGGGTGCTCACGCCGGTGGTCTGGGGCATCGGCCTGATCAGCAATGCGGTGCTGCGGCTGTTTCCGGCCGGCGACAAGCGCGCCAACGAGCTGCTCAGCCTCGACGAGCTGCGCACGCTGGTGCGCGACACCGGCGACCTGATCCCCGAGCAGCATCAGAGCATGCTGCTGAACATCATCAATCTCGAGCACCTGGCGGTGCACGATGTCATGGTCCCGCGCAACAAGATCGTCGGAATCGACCTCGCCCAGGACATCGAGAAGGTCACCAAGGTTTTGGTCGAGCAGCCCTTCTACGAGTTTCCGGTCTATCGGGAGAACCTGAACGAGCTCCACGGCGTGCTCAGCAGCAGGGACATCGGCCGGCTGATGAGCCTGCCCGAGATCACCAAGGACGCCGTGCGCGAGGCCTGCACCGCTCCCTACTACGTCCCCGACACGGTTCCCCTGCACCAGCAGCTGGCCGAGTTCAGGGAGAAGGGTCACTCGCTGGCGCTGGTGGTCGATGAGCACGGCGACGTCCAGGGGCTGGTGACGCGCGAGGACATCCTCGAGGAGATCGTCGGCGAGTTCGATGTCGACAAAAAGCCCGACGGCCGCATCGCCCCGCAGCGGGACGGCTCGTGCTTTGCCGACGGCGACGCCTCGGTGCGCGAGGTCAACCGCCTGATGGACTGGGAGCTGCCGACCCGGAGGGCGGTGACCATGTCGGGGCTGCTGACCGACCATCTCGAGGTGCTCCCCGGCGGCAATCTGTGCACCGTCATCGAGGGCTACCGCATCGAGACCATGAGCGTCAGCGAGAAGGCCATCCTGCGGATGCGCATCTGGCCCGACCCGGAGGCCGACCGGCAATGATCAGGAGAACCGAATTGCCGGGCCAGACCGCTATACAATCGCACACTTCTTGCGGTGCGGAAGCCGCCGCGATCCAAGGGGGAAAGAACCATGGCCAATCTGACTTACATCAACAGCGCGATCTTTGACCACGGGGCGATCAGCCAGCTCGGCGAAGTCCTGGAGCAGCAGGGCATCAGGCGACCGCTGATCTGCACCGACCCGGGGCTGGCCAAGGTCGGACTGCTCGACAAGGTGCGGGGCGCCATTCCCAACTCGATCCAGTATGCGCTGTTTGACAGGACCCCGCCCAACCCGACGCAGGAGGCGGTAGAGGAGGCCATCGAGCTCTACCGCAGCGAGGGCTGCGACGGCATCATCGGCTTCGGCGGCGGCTCGAGCATGGACCTGGGCAAGGCCGTCGGGGTGCTGGCGACCCACGGCGGCAGCATCGACGAGTACTCGGTCACCGCCGAGAAGGCCGGCTTCGGCGCCATCGTTCCGCTGGTGGCCATACCGACCACATCGGGCACCGGCAGCGAGGTCTCCAACGGCTCGGTCATCATCATGAAGAGCGGGCGCAAGCTCATCCTCGGCAGCCCGCACATCGTCCCGAGTGCGGCGATCTGCGACCCCGACCTGACCCTGGGACTGCCCCCCGCCCTGACCGCCGGGGCCGGAATGGACGCCATGACGCACTGCATCGAGGCGGTGCTGACCCCGGTGATCAACCCCCCCGCCGAGGCGGTCGGCCTCGACGGCCTGGAGCGGGGCTTTCGCAACGGGCACCTCAGGCGCGCGGTGGCCGACGGCTCCGATCCGGATGCGCGCTGGAACATGATGATGGCCTCGACCGAGGGCGCCATGGCCTTCACCAAGGGACTGGGGGCGGTGCACTGCATGAGCCACGCCTGCGGCGCCCTGCGCGATCTGGGGCTGCACCACGGCACGCTCAACGGCGTGATCCTGCCGAGCATCCTGCGCTTCAACGCCCAGGTCGACGGCATCGAGGCCAAGTACGCGCGCATCGCCCGGGCCATGGGTCTGGACGAGTCGGTCGACCTCGCCGACTTCATCGAAAAATCGAACGCCGAGATCGGCCTGCCGCCCGACCTCAAGTCGATGGGGGTCACCGAGGATCACGTCGAGTTCCTGGTGGATCACTCGCTCGAGGACATCTGCAACTTCACCACCCCCAGGCAGCCCACGCGCGAGGAGTACGAGCAGCTGTTCGCCCAGCTGCTATAGGACGGGACGCCTTCGGACCGCCTGAACTTCGACACCCCGCAGGCAGGAGGCGCACTGCGCAGATGAACATCGCCGGCATCCTGGCGCTGGGCAACCCCGGTGCAAAGTACGAGGCCACGCGGCACAACGTCGGTATATGGCTGATCGAGCGCTGGGCCGAGCGCACCGGCGAAACCCTGCAGGCCGGCAAAAAGCTGCCCGGGCGCAGCGCCCAGTGGTTCCCCGGGGCGGCGGGCGGCGGCAGCGTGCGGGTGCTGGCCTCGGGCACCTACATGAACGCCAGCGGCGGGGCGGCCGCAGCGCTGGTGCAGTACTACGACATTGACCCCGGGCAGCTGCTGGTGATCCACGACGAGATGGACCTGCCGGCCGGTCGGGCGCGCTTCAAGCGGGGCGGCGGGCCGGGCGGGCACAACGGGCTCACCGACATCATCAAGGCGCTCGGAACGCCGGACTTCTGGCGGCTGCGCATCGGCATTGACCGCCCGCAGCAGAGGGGCTACACCGACTACGTTCTGGGACATCCCGGCGGCGCCGCGCGCCAGGCGATCCTGGAGTGCATCGAGCGCACCCTCGACGTATTCGACGAGTTCTGCTGCGGCGACCCCCAGCGCGCCATCCAGCGCCTGCACAGCGAACCGGCCGCCTGACCGGGCTGCCGGGGGCGCCCGTCCAGACCGGTGCGGCAGACCGCTCGGCTAAAATGCGCCCGCCGCCAAAGCCCGCCCTAGATGAAGATCCAGATACGCACCTTGGCCGCCGCCGGGCTTCTGCTGGGATTCTTTGTTGTGGGCTTGGGGGCGTGGACCAGGCTGGCGGACGCCGGCCTGAGCTGCCCCGACTGGCCGACCTGCTACGGCCACCTGACCTGGCCGACGAGCCCCGATGAGATCGCCCGGGCCGATGCGCTCTACGCCGATGACGCCCCCTACAGCGTCGCCCTGGCCATCCCCGAAATGATCCACCGCATCGTCGCCGGCGCCCTCGGGCTGCTGGTGCTGGGGCTTCTGATTCTGGCGCTGCGGCACAGGACGGGCCTCACCAGGCGCGCCCTCACCATCACCTCCGTGCTGGCCGGACTGATCGTCGCCCAGGCGACCTTCGGCTATCTGACGGTCTCGCTGAAGCTCTGGCCGCACATCGTCGTCACCCACCTGCTGGGCGGGTTTTCGGTGCTGGCGCTGCTGTTTTGGCTGTGGCTGGAGACCGGCCCCGCCCCCCGCAGCGGCCCCGCCGGGGCGCCGAGAATTCTGGCCTGGGGTGCGCTGATCGCCGTCGTCCTGCAGATCGCCCTGGGCGGCTGGCTCAGCGCCAACTACGCGGCGCTGGCCTGCACCGAGCTGCCGGGCTGCCGCCAGGGGGCGTTCTGGCCGCCGATGGATTTCGCCTCAGGGTTCAACCTGTTCGGTCTGGACATCGGCGTCAACTACCTCGGCGGCGCCCTCAGCCAGGAGTCCCGCACCGCGATCCACATCGTTCATCGCCTTTGGGCGCTCGTCGTCTGTGCACTGGTGATCACCTGGGCCTGGCAGCTGCGCAGCTTCGGCTGGAGGCTGCTCGCCCCTGGCGGCGCCGACGCCTCGCCGGCGGCGTGGCTGCTGCTCCTGGTCGGGATGCAGTTCAGCCTGGGGCTGCTCAACATTGTTCTGCAGCTGCCCCTGGGCATTGCCGTGGCGCACAACCTGGGGGCGGCGCTGCTGCTGCTGGCGGGGGTCTACGCCCTGCACCGAAGTTCGACGATGGAAGCATCCCCCGCCTAGCAGCCAATGGAATCCATCACACCGTTTGAGGCACTTGCCATCGCCAGTTTCCTGCTGGCGCTCTCCGCCGTCTTTGCCGGGTCGGAGATCGCCATGACGGCGCTGAACCGCTACCGCGTGCGCCACTGGGCCAAGTCGGGCAGCCGCACCGGGCGCTGGGTCTACGAGCTCATCCGGCAGCCCGAGCGCGTCATCGGCGTCATCCTGATCAGCAACAACCTGATGCTGCAGCTGGCCACGGCGCTGGTGACGCTGGCGGTCGCGGATCTCTGGGGCAGGGAGGTGGTGGGCTGGGCCATGCTGGGGCTGGCCGCAGTGGTGCTGATCTTCGCCGAGATCATCCCCAAGACGCTGGGGGCGCAGAACCCCGACTTCATCGCCCGGCCGATGGCGCTGCCGCTCAAGGGGCTGCTCTGGGTTCTGGCGCCGGCGGTCTGGGGCATCAACCAGGTCAGCAGCCTGCTGCTGCGGCTGTTCCCGGATCAGGACCGGCGCGCCAATGACCTGCTCAGCCTGAATGAGCTGCGCACGCTGGTGAAGGACAGCGGCGAGCTCATTCCCGAGCAGCGCCGCAGCATGCTGCTGAACATCATCGATCTGGAGCGCATGATGGTCCGGGATGTCATGACCCCGCGCAGCAAGGTGGTCGGCATCGACCTCAACGGCGACATCGAGTCGGCTGTCAAGACGCTGACCAGCCAGCCCTTCAATGCATTTCCGGTCTACTGGGAGAATTTAAGCAGAACCTACGGGATGCTCAGCAGCCGCAGAATCGGCCGGCTGCTGAGCCGGCCGAAGCCCAGCATGGGCGCGCTGCGGGAGCTCTGCGAGCGGCCCTACTACGTCCCCGAGGTGGCGGCGCTGCATCAGCAGCTCAGCCAGTTCAGGCAAAGGGGGCGCTCGCAGGCGCTGGTGGTGGACGAGTATGGCGATGTCCAGGGGCTGGTGACGCGCGAGGACATCCTCGAGGAGATCGTCGGCGAGTTCAACGATGGCCTGCAGCCCGCCGGGCGCATCGCCCCGCAGCGGGACGGTTCCTGCTACGCCGACGGCGACGCCGCCGTGCGCGAGGTCAACCGCCGCATGGGCTGGAAGCTGCCGATGAGGGGGTCGGTGACGCTCTACGGCCTGGTCATCGAGCATCTGGAGCAGCTGCCCGAAGGCAACCTGTGCACGGTCATTGCAGGCCACCGCATCGAGACCAAGAGCATCCGGAATCAGACCGTCCTGAGGATGCGCATATCGCCGCCCGCTGACGCTGACGCCGATGCTGACGCCGCCGGCGAGGAGCAGTGAACATCGGCTCGGCTACACTATTGCCCGCCGCCAGGGGCTGCCTCAGATGAAGGTCCGGATCCGCACCCCAACCGTCCCCGGTCTTCTGCTGAGCCTGCCGGGGGCGGCGCTGAAACCCCGCCCTGTGCGGCCGCCGACCGGAATGAATGTGAATGCCCCGAGACGGGGCGCCGCATGAGCTGGGTGCGGACGCTGCGCGACTACTTCGAGCTGACCAAGCCGGCGGTGGTGGCCGTCATGCTGGTCACTGCGGCAGTCGGCATGCTGCTGGCCACGGTCGAGCTGCCCCCCATCGATCAGGTCGTCCTGGGGCTGACCGGCATTGCCCTGTGTGCGGGCTCGGCGGCCGCGATCAACCACCTCCTCGACACCGACATCGACCGGCAGATGCAGCGCACCCTGGATCGCCCGCTGGTGCAGCAGCGCGTCACCCCGCGCGGGGTGGCCGCCTTTGCGGCGCTGATGGGGGCGGGCGGCTTCGTGCTGCTCTACGTCTGGGTCAACCCGCTGACCGCCTGGCTGACCGCCGCCTCGCTGATCGGCTACGCCTTCGTCTACACCCTGTGGCTGAAGCACGCCACCGCACAGAACATCGTCATCGGCGGGCTGGCCGGGGCGATGCCCCCGCTGCTGGGCTGGGCGGCGATCACCGGCGAGCTGGGGCACCAGCCCTGGCTGCTGGTTCTGATCGTCTTCGTCTGGACCCCGCCGCATTTCTGGGCGCTGGCGCTGCACCGGCGCGAGGAGTATCAGCAGGCCTCGATCCCCGTCCTGCCGGTGGTCTACTCGAACCATCTGACGCAGCTGCACATCCTGCTCTACACGGTGCTGCTGCTGATCTCGAGCGTGCTGCCGTGGCTGGTCGGCATGTTCGGCTGGATCTACCTGGGTTCGGCGCTGGCGCTGGGGGTGATTTTTCTGCACTGCGCACTGCGGCTCTACCGGGATGAATCCCACGCCCTGGCGACCTTCAACTACTCCATCGTCTACATCCTGCTGCTGTTTGCGGCGATGCTGGCGGATCACTGGCTGTGAAGCGGCAGCTGCAATTCCCGAGGATCCCGCCCCGCTGGATTGCCGGCGCCATCCTCTGCACCCCGCTGCTGATCATCCTGGCCTCGACGCTGGCCTACTACGGCGGCTACCGCCCCGACGGCTCGACCAACCGGGGCGAGCTGCTGCTGCCGCCGCAGCAGGTCGCCGACACCGGCTGGACCCTGGGCGGCAGCGCCGTCGAGGCGCTCGACCTGCAGGGGCGCTGGGCGCTGGTGGTGTTCAGCCCGGCCGGCTGCGGCACCCAGGCGGTGCAGTGCAGGGAGGCCTGGGACGCCGCCGGGCGCGTGCATCAGCGCCTGCACAAGGAGCGCCCGCGCGTGCACCGCTACCTGCTGCTGCCCGAGGGCGGCGATGCCCGCAGCGTGCTGCTCGGCGACTCCCCCGACGCCTTTGTGCTGCGGGGCGGCAGCGATTTTCTGGCGCGCGAGCTGGCGCCGGACGGGGTCTACTCCCTGACCATCGACCCGCTCGGCAACATCGTCATGCTGCACCAGGCCGGGCAGTTCGGCCGGGATCTGTTTGACGATCTGATCAAGCTGCTGCGCCTGTCGCAGATCGGCTGAGGTGGCACAGAGCCGACGCAGGATACCGAGGCTGACGCGCGCCAAGCTGCCCGAGGCCCTGGCGGATTTGGCGCGCGCGGACCCCGACCTGCGCGAGCTGACCCGGCTCGAGGTCGAGCTGCCGCCGCCCCGCTCGCGCCCGGACGGCTTTGCCGGCCTGATCCACATCATCGTCGAGCAGCAGGTCTCGGTCGCCGCCGGCCAGAGCATGATCAGGAGCCTGCGGGAGGGGGTCGGCGAGTTCACGCCCGAGAACTTTCTGCGCTTCAGTCCCGAGCAGCTGCGCCGGTTTTCGCTGAGCGGGCAGAAGGCCGGCTACTGCCATGGCCTCGCCGAGGCGGTCGCCGCAGATGTCCTGGACCTCGATGCGCTGCCCGGGCTGGAGGACGACGCCGTGCGCGAGCGGCTCTGCGGCATCAAGGGCATCGGCCGCTGGAGCGCCGACATCTACCTGCTGGGGCACCTGCGCCGCTGCGATGTCATGGCCTCGGGCGACCTCGCCCTGCAGGCGGCCGTCCAGGACATCAAGAACCTGCCCGACAGGCCCGACGCCCGCCAGCTGGACGAGATCGCACTGGCATGGTCCCCCTGGCGCTCGGTCGCCGCGCGCCTGCTCTGGCAGCACTACCGCAACCTCAGGGGCACGGCGTGAGCCGCGCATGGGGCGAGGCGCTCGGGCGCATCGGCGCTGAAGTGCGCGCGCTGCTGTTTGAGGCCCTGGGGCAGATCGAGGCGCTGGCGGCGGCACCCGATGCCGAGCGCAAATCCGACGGCTCGCCGGTGACGCGCGCCGATCGCGCCTCGCACGAGCTGATCTCGGGGCGGCTGGACGGTCTCGGCGTGGCCCCGGTGCTGTCCGAGGAGGGCGATCCGGGGGCGGCGGTGGGCGACACCTGCTGGCTCGTTGACCCGCTCGACGGCACCAGCGCATTTCTCGAGCGCTCCGATGAATACTGCATCAACATTGCCCTGATCGACGGCGGCGCCCCGGTCTACGGCTGGCTGCTGTCGCCGCATCTGGGCTTTGGCGTCGAGGGCGGCGCCGGCTTCGGTGCATTCACTTTTTCCCCGGACGGCGGCGTCGCTCCGGTGCAGGCGCCGCCTCCCCGGGACCGTCTGCGGGTGCTGACCAGCCGCCAGCAGACCGAGCAGGACCGGATTGCGGGCGCCCTGGAGAGCTGCCTGGACGGCGCCGGCTTTGACCTTGAGCCTCGCAGCAGCGCCCTCAAGTTCGCCCTGATCGGCTGCGGCCGGGCCGACGCCTATCCCCGCCTCGGACCGACGCACACCTGGGACATCGCCGCCGGTCACGCCATCGTCGAGGGCATCGGCGGCGGTCTCATCGGCGCCGACGGCGAACCCGTGCGCTACTCGGACGCCACGCTGAACGACTCCTTTGCGGCCTTCAGCGGCGATCCGGCGCCCTGGATTCGGCTGCTGAACGCCGAGGGCTGAACACCGCGGTCGATCCGCCCGGTGCATCGTCCGCCCGGGCGAGCGCTATTCCAGCGACTCGAACAGGTCCTCCAGGGTCATGCGCCGCCCGCCCGCAAACTCGCGGCCCGGCTCCTCGGCGGCGGGGGCGTATTCGGAGCGGAACCACTCCAGGCGCACGTTCCTGTCTCCGGCGACGGCGCGCTTTCCGGTGGCGGCGTCGATGCGCAGGCGCACCAGGTCGGGGGGCTGATCGGGGGGCTCGTCGGGCATGTTCTCGAGGGCCTTGGCGGTGTAGTCCATCCAGATCGGCAGCGAGGTGGTGTTGCCCCACTCATTGCTGCCCAGGGTGCGCGGGGTGTCGTGCCCCATCCACACGGTCGTGACCAGCTTGGGGTTGAAGCCGGTGAACCAGGTGTCGGTGGCGTCGTTGGTGGTCGCCGTCTTGCCGGCGATGTCCTGGCGCTCGAGCGAGCGCGCCCGGCGCGCCGTGCCCCGCTGCACGGCGTCGTGGAGGAAATCCCAGAGGATGTAGGCGATGCGCCCGTCCAGCACGCGCGGGGCGGGCGGCGGCTGCTGCCCGGGCAGCGGCAGGGGCTCGCCGTCGATGCCCGGGGCGCCGGCAAAGTCGGGCTGCCCGGCCTCCTCGTCCGGACAGTCATCCGCACAGGCCGTCACCGGCAGCGGCTGCCAGACGATGCGCCCGCTGAGATCCTCGATGCGCTCGATCAGGTGCGGGTTGACCAGGTGCCCGCCATTGGCAAACACCGCATAGCCGCGCGCCATTTCCAGCGGGCTGGCTCCCGATGAGCCCAGCGCCACGGACAGGTTGCGCGGGATGTCGCGGGTGTCGATGCCGAAATTGTCGAGAAACTTGACCGCGTAGGGAATGCCGATCTCGCGCAGCAGGCGCACCGAGACCAGGTTGCGCGAGTTCAGCAGCGCCTCCCGCAGGCGCGTCGGGCCGTGGAACACGCCGCTGGAATTCACCGGGCGCCAGAGCTTCTCAAGGGCGTCGTCCTTGAACACCACCGGGGCGTCGTTGATGACGCTGGCGGCGGTGAAGCCCCGCGCCAGGGCGGCCGAGTAGATGAAGGGCTTGATGTTCGAGCCCATCTGGGGGCGGGCCTGGTAGACGCGGTTGTAGCTGCTGCGGCTGTAGTCCAGGCCGCCGACCAGCGCCCGGATGGCGCCGTTGCGGGAGTCCAGCGAGACCAGCGCCGCCTGCGCCTCGGGGGTCTGCACCAGCGACCACTCGCCGTCGCCGCCCCGCTGCACTTCGATCAGGTCGCCGACCCTGAGCATGTCGGCGAAGTGCTGCGGCTGCGGCCCCAGCGTGTTGATGTCCTGTGCGGGCTTGGCCCAGGCATAGCGCTCCGCATCCCATTTCAGCAGCGCCGTGCTCCTGTCGGGCAGCATCAGGTGCACCAGCTGACCCTGGACGTCAATCCCCAGCAGCAGGGCGGGCTCGACATCCCGGGGCACGGGCTGGGAATAGAGCAGATCGACCAGGGCGTTCAGACCCTCGGGGGCGTCATCATCGAGCTCCTCGTCAAGCTCCTCATCGAGCGGCCTCGGCCCCGCCAGGAAGGGGAGGATTTCGGCCGCCTCGACCTCAGCCGCCTCGTCCTCGCCCCCGGGCCACTCGACCGGCGCCAGGGTCTGGAGGACGTCCCCGGGCAGCAGATATTCGATGATCTCGGGCGAGAGCTGATCCAGGTGGTTGGGCAGCTCGCGCAGGCCGTGCCGGCGGTCGTAGTCGTTCAGGCCGCTCGCCACGGCTTCGACGGCGGCCTCCTGCATCCGGCTGTCGAGCGTCGTGTAGACCGCATAGCCGTCGGTGTAGGCGCTGGTGCTGATCAGGCCGAGAACCTGCTGGCGCACCTGCTCGGCGGTGTGGGAGGCCTCCACCTCGGTGCGCGGTCGGTGGTAGCGCGCCACCACGGAGGTGTTGCGCGCCCGGCGCATCTGCCGCTCGCTGATGAAGCCCAGCAGGTGCATGCGTTTGAGGATCCAGTCGCGCCGGATCTTGGCGCGCTCGGGGTTGGTGATCGGGTTGACCGCCGAGGGCGCCTTGGGCAGCCCCGCCAGCATGGCCAGCTGCTCGAGCGGCAGCTCGGAGATGTCCCTGCCGTAGTAGACCTCGGCTCCGGAGGCGATGCCGTAGGCCCTGTGCCCCAGAAAGATCTGGTTGACGTAGAGCTCCAGGATCTGCTCCTTGGTCAACTCGGTCTCGATCTTCAGCGACAGCAGAATCTCGCGGAACTTGCGGGCGAATGAGCGCTCGCGCGTCAGCAGGTAATTGCGCGCCACCTGCATGGTGATGGTGCTGCCGCCGCTGCGGATGCGCCCGAAGCGGGCCAGCTCGTAGGAGGCGCGCATCAGCCCGAGGAGATCGACCCCGAAGTGCTGCAGAAAGCGGTCGTCCTCGGCGGACAGCAGCGCCTCGACGAACTGCGGCGGGATTTCCCTGTAGGTCAGCTCGCGCCGGCGCTTCTCGCCGAAGCTGCCGATCAGCAGCCCGTCCCGGGTGTAGATCCGCAGCGGAATCTGCAGCTGCGCGGTGCGCAGCACGTCGACCGAGGGCAGTCCGGGGTGGAAGTAGAGCGCGGCGCCCGACAGCAGCACGCCCGCCAGGCCGCCGCCCATGAATCCCAGCGCCAGAAACCACTTGAACAGCTTGCGGAACATGTCTCCGGAGTGCAGCCGCCGCCCGGGAGGGGTCGCATTATAGGTAGGGGGTCTGCGGCGCCCCGGGAGCCTGGCGCACCGGCGCACTCAGCGGCGGGGGTGTCGGGGGTGTCGGGGAGGCGTCCCCTGAGCGCCGCTAGCGCGTCCAGCCGCTGCCGTTGCAGGCCGGGCAGTCCCTGGGCTTGTCCGGGTATTCGCCGTCCTCGCCGTAGGCGAAGGTATAGGTGCCGGTGACGGGGTTGACGATGCCGTCGGTGCAGGCTTCATTGGGGCCGGAGTAGTAGCCCATCTCGTCGGGATCCTTGCCCAGCTGCAGAGCCTGCGCCATCTCCTGCTGCAGCAGATAGCGCTGGCTCTCCTCCTCCAGGTTGATGAAGTCGACGATGATGACCCCGGACAGCTTCAGCTCCCCCACCATTCCGTCCCGGATGCCCTTGACCACCGCCCGGTTGGCGCGCATCGCGATGTGGGCGTTGTCCTCCTTGCGGCGGCCCAGCCCGGCGTTGACATCGACTGCGGTCAGGTAGTCCACCTGATTGACGGTGACCGATATCCCGTCACCGAGGGCGTGATTCAGGCGGCGCAGCGGGGTCTCGACAAAGCCGGTGCCGAGGCAGTCCTTGCAGCGCATCCCGCTCTTCTCAAGGTTTGAGCGTCCGTGCTTGGGGTAGGTCATCATGAACAGGCTGAACCTGGGATCGGCGCGCCCGTCGGTGCGAATGCCCTTGATGCTCTTTGAGTAGTACTCCTCTGTGTGCTTGTTGCCGGCCGGCTGCAGCTGGAGTTCCCGCTTGATCTTTTTTTCGAGGCGGTCGTGGACGTTCTTGCCGTCCATCGGCAGGAAGCACAGGACCACGATGCCGCCGAGGTTTTCGCTGCGCAGCAGATGCACAAGGGACTCGCAGGCCTTGATGTTGATCGCCAGCAGCTTTTTGGCGGGCAGGTCCTTCGGATTTTCCGGGCCTTCGTACTCGACGTTGATCACCACGAACGCCTCGGTCAGCCGCCAGCACAGATAGATGTCATCCCCCAGATCAAACCGGTTGCCCGTCCTGCGGTTTCTGTCGAACAGCCGCCGGTCGGTTTCGCTGAAGGGGGCGTCCCACTCGGAGATTTTTTCGGTTCCGCTGGGAACCTGCTTCCTGTAGATTTTGAAGGCGGTTTCCTTCAGGCGCGCATCGCTGGACGAGGCGGACTTGATGTCCGAGATATGCGGCGCCATCCAGTCGCGCAGCCGCTCGGCGTCGGTGTGGGCGTATACCCTGGCGTCAGAGTCCCCGTTCGAAGCGGAGCCCCTGCACCGGCTGTCGATCTCGGCCCAGAGCTCCCTCAGCTGGAGGATGTCCTGTTCCAGCGTGTCGCCGTCGTGCAGACGGCTGAGCGCCAGCGGGTCGGCCACCAGCGAGTAGTTCGGAATGGGGTGTGCGGCGTAGAGCGACTGCATCAGGTCTTGCAGCTGCTGAAAGTCCTTTTCGTCGACCTGCTCCGGCAGGTTGAACCGGCAGGGCGGACTGCCCCCGTCGTGCAGCAGGTGGAAGAAGTAGCCCTGCAGTTTGATGCGGGACGTGACCAGGGGCAGCTTGTGGCGCAGGGCGTCCCGATGCCCCATCACCAGAATGCGCTCGCCGGGCTTCGGCGTCGGGGTGATGCTGCTGTGGTTGATCAGCCGTGCCCGGCCCTGCTCCCCCAGATCGACGTCGATCTTGCCGGGGCTCGAATGCACCACCTCGGCGTGGTAGATGTGGTTGAGCACCGTGTCCCTGTCGTGGTGTATCTCCAGCGAATCGAGGACGCGGTAGTGCCCGTCCACCACGAGGGCGGCCTGTCGCTCAGGGGTCAGGTTAAAGATTAATCGCTTGCCGGACATTGTTTTGATGTGTTTTGATGATGGTTGAAGGCGACCGGTGCGGCCCTTTTCGGGGCACGGAGCACCAGCCGAACTATTCGAACCGACCGCCCTCTGCAACCAGCTTCCTCAGTCGCTCCGACGGGGCGAAGGCATCGCTGCCGGTGGCGGCGTGGTATTTCTCGAGCGCGGCCAGGACCTGATCGAGCCCCTGCTGGTTGGCGTAGAACATCGGCCCGCCCCGATAGGCCGGGAAGCCGTAGCCGTTGATGTAGACGACGTCGATGTCCACCGAGCGCAGCGCCATGCCGTCCTCGAGGATCTTCGCCCCCTCGTTGACCAGTGCGTAGATGCAGCGCTCGAGGATCTCCTCGTCGCTGATCTCGCGCGGCTCATAGCCCAGCTCCGCCGAGATCTTGCGGATCAGCTGCTCGACCTCCTCGTCCCGCTGCGGTGTTCGGTCGCCCTCCCTGTAGAGGTAGTAGCCCTTGAGGTTTTTCTGCCCGTAGCGCCCGTCATCGCAGAGGGCGTCGCCGATGCGGTGGATCGGGTCGTTGGAGCCGCCGGCCATCTTGCGGGCGCGCCAGCCCAGATCCAGCCCGACCAGGTCGGCCATCTGGAAGGGCCCCATCGGCAGGCCGAAATCGCGGATCACGCGGTCGATCTGCGACGGCGTCGCCCCCTCGAGGATGAGTTCCTGGCTCTGCCTGGAGTAGCGCGCAATCATGCGGTTGCCGATGAAGCCGGGGCAGTTGCCGGCCAGCACGGCGACCTTGCCCAGCACCTTGCCCATGGTCATGGCGGTGTTGATGGTCACATCGCTCGAGGCTCCGCCCCGCACCACCTCCAGCAGGCGCATCACGTTGGCCGGGCTGAAGAAGTGCATGCCGATGACGTCGCCCGGGCGCTTGGTGGCCGAGGCGATGGAGTCGATGTCCAGCGCCGAGGTGTTGGAGGCCAGCGTGGCGCCGTCCCGGATGATCCCGTCGAGCCGCTCGAAGATCTCCTTCTTCAGGTCGAGGTTTTCGTAGACGGCCTCGATGACCATGTCGACATCGGCGATCTGGTCCCAGTCGATGCTCGGGTTGATCAGCCCCATGCGCTGGTCCATCTGCTCCTGGCTGATGCGGCCGCGCTTGACCTGGCTGGCGTAGTTGCCCTCGATCACCTTCATGCCGCGCTCGAGGTTCTCCTGCGACATCTCGACCACGGTCACCGGAATGCCCGCATTGGCAAAGCACATGCTGATGCCGCCGCCCATGGTCCCGCAGCCGATGACCGCCGCCTTGGCGACTTTCTTGGGCGCGGCGTCCTTCGACAGCCCGGGGATCTTGGCGACGGCGCGGTCGCCGAAGAAGACGTGGATCAGCGCCTCGCGCTGGGGGTGCTCGAGGCAGCGCCTGAAGTTGGCGGCCTCGACCTCGGCACCGGCGTCAAAGTTGTCGGCGTTGTCAACGGCGGCGCGCACGCACTCGATGATCATCGTCGGGGCGAACTGCCCGGCCATGCGCTTGGCGATCAGCGCCTCGGCCTGCTCGAAGATCTCGGGCCGGTTGGCGTCGGCCTTGACCTTGTCGGTGAGGTCGCGGATGCGGCGCACCTTCGAGCCGGCGTCGATGATCTGGCGCGCGTAGGCCAGGCCGGCGGCCTCGATGTCATCGCCGTCGATGAGTTCGTCGACGATGCCGAGCTGCACCGCCTGGGCGGCCGGGATCGGATTGCCGGTCAGGATGAACTGCAGGGCGGCCTCGGCGCCGACCAGTCGCGGCAGCCGCTGCGTCCCGCCGGCGCCCGGCAGCAGCCCCAGCTTGACCTCGGGCAGCCCGACTTGCGCCTTGGGCAGGGCGATGCGGTAGTGGCAGCACAGGGCGACCTCGAGCCCGCCGCCGAAGGCCGTGCCGTTGATGCCGGCGATCACCGGCTTGTCGCACATCTCCATCTTGTTGAGCACCTCAAGCAGGTTCGGCCCCTTGGACGGCCCGCCGAATTCGGAGATGTCAGCGCCGGCGATGAAGGCGCGCCCGCCGCCGCCGTAGATCAGCACGGCCCTGACGGCATCGTCCGCCAGGGCGGTGTTGATGTGGTCGTAAAGCCCCTGGCGAACGCCGGAGGAGAGTGGATTGACTGGCGGGTTGTCTATCACCAAAACGGCGACATCACCCTCGGTTTTATAGTGGACGGTTCCTTTCAGTTCGGACATAACGGTTCCCCCTGCCGGCTGGCTGTTGGTGGTGCTTGGGACGGTCTGCGATCCCTCAGACGGCCGGCATTATACGCCCGCCCCAAAATGCCGGACTGACGCATTGCGTCGGTTTTTGGGGTTTCAATCGGGACTCCCGCACGGCGGAAAGCCGGTCGGGCGGCCTCGGCGCCGGGGATGTCGGCGCCGGGCGGTGGGTTAAACTGCCGCCGCTCTGCACCGACACAGAGGTTCCGGAAATGACCGCAAACGCCCATCTCAACGACGCCGGTGAGCCGGCGGTCATCCTGGAGGCGGTTGATGCAGTGCGCATCATCCGGCTCAACCGCCCCGGGCAGCTCAACGCCATGAACCCCGCCCTGATGAACGGCCTGATCGAGGCCGTCGCCGAGGTGGCGGCGGATCGGGAGGCGCGCGCCCTGATCCTCACCGGCAGCGGACGGGGCTTCTGCGCCGGGGCCGATCTGGTCGACGGCGTGCCGGGCGAGGGCGACACCCCCGGCGACAGGACCCGCAGCTCGATGATGCGGGTCTTCAACCCGGCGGTGCTGGCCCTCTACGATCTCGACATGCCGGTCATCACCGCCGTCAACGGGATTGCCGCCGGCGGCGGAGCCGGGCTGGCCATGGTGGGCGATCTCATCATCGCCGGCGAATCGGCGCAGTTCATCCAGGTGTTTGTCCCCAACCTGGGGCTGGTGCCCGACGTCAGCAGCACCTGGAACCTGCCCCGCCGGCTGGGACGCTCGCGCGCCCTGGGGCTGGCGATGCTGGGCAGCCGGCTCGGCGCCCGCCAGGCGCTGGATTGGGGGCTGATCTGGGACTGCGTCGCCGACGACAAGCTGATGGACAGGGCCGTCGAGCTGGCCCGGCACTGCGGCGCCAGCCCGACCGGAGCCTTCCGCGCAACCCGCAGGCTGATCGACTCGGCCTCGGAAAACACCCTGGCCGAGCAGCTCCAGGCCGAGGCCGACGCCCAGAGAATCCGCGCCAACAGCCCCAATTTCGCCGAGGGGGTCAGGGCCTTCCAGGAAAAGCGCAAACCCGAATTCACCCGCGACTGAGACGCCGCCGGAGTCTCTGCTAGGGCGAGCGCGCCCGCTCAAGGATCTGGATCAGCTGCTCGGCGCTCGGCGCCCCGGTAATGCGCAGCGCGCGCAGTTCGGCGTCGGCGCCGTTGAAGAACAGCACCGTCGGCGGACCGAGCACGCCGTAGCGATCCAGCAGCGTCTGGTTGGCCGGGCTGTTCTCGGTGACGTCGGCCTTGACGAACACCCAGCCTGAAAGCGCCGCCCGGACATCGGGACGCGGCAGGATCTCAGCCTCCATCGCGCGGCATTCGATGCACCAGTCGGCGTAGAAATCCAGCACCACGGGATCGTCCTGGCGCTCCAGCACGGCATCCAGCTCGGCGGCCGAGCGCACGGTGATCAGCCCGCCGCCGGCGCTCGCCGATGCGGCGAGGCCCAGACCGGCGCCGCCCGCAGACTGGGCAAAGAACAGCAGCGCCCAGACCAGCGCCGCCAGCCCCGCCGCCGGTCGCACCAGCCCCAGCAGGCGCATGGCGGCGGCGGTGCGGGGGCCGGCGCTGTTCCGGAAGATTCCCGCCGGGCCTGCCTCCCCTGCCTCCCCGGCGCCGGCGGAATCCGCGCGCTCGCCCATCAGCAGCCAGGCCGCCGCCAGGCACAGCAGGGCGCCCCAGAGCAGGGCGGCGGTGTCGGCGTCGACGACGCGCTCGATGAACCACAGCGCCAGGCCGAACAGCACAAAGCCGAACAGCCACTTGATCTGCTCCATCCAGGCGCCGACGCGCGGCAGCACGCTGCCGAGCAGCGCGCCCACCAGCACCAGCGGGGCGCCCATGCCCAGCCCCAGCGCCAGCAGAGCCAGCCCGCCCAGCGCCATGTCGCCGCTCTGGGTGATGTAGATCAGGGCGCCCACCAGCGGCGGAGCGACGCAGGGGCCGACGATCAGCGCCGAGAGCAGCCCCATCCCGGCCGCTCCGACCAGGCTGCCGCCCTGGGCGCGATCACTCTGGTACGACAGCCAGGTCTGCAGGCGCTGGGGCACCTGAATCTCGTAGAGCCCGAACATCGACAGCCCCAGCAGCACGAACAGCGCGCTGAAGCTCCACAGCACCCAGGGGGTCTGCAGCACCGCCTGCAGGTTGGTGCCGAAGTAGGCCGCGGCGACCCCGGCCAGGGCGTAGGTCAGCGCCATCGGCAGGACGTAGGTCAGCGACAGCGCCAGGCTGCGCGCGCGCGAAATCTCCCCGGCGCCGACGATCAGGCTGGAGAGGATGGGCACCATGGGCAGCACGCACGGCGTCAGCGCCAGCAGCAGCCCGAGGCCGAAGAACACGATTAGATTCCAGAGCAGCCCGCCGCTGCCGAGCTGCTGCGCCAGCTGCTGGTCCTCGGCGACGCTTGGGGCGGGGCCGGCGGCGGCGGCGGTGCGGGGGGCGCTGGGAATCCCCAGCAGCTCAATCTCGACCGGCTGCTGCGGGGCGGCCCATCGCAGTGCTGCGCTCTGCGGCGGATAGCACAGCACGTCCTCGGCGCAGCCCTGCCAGCGCAGCATCAGGGGCGCATCGCCGCCGGCGTTTTCGGCCAGCCGCACCGGCACCCCGACGCTGCCGTAGTAGACCTCCAGGGGTCCGTCAAAGTAGGGATCCTGCTTGACCACACCTGCCGGGGTCGGTGCGCTCTGCACGCCGGGGCCGGTGATCTCGAGCTGATCCCTGTAGAGGTAATACCCCTCGGCGATGTCCCAGCGAACCGTCAGGCTGCGCTCGCCGGTCCAGACTGTGGAGGGGACGAAGGCCTGCTCGACCCTGAGAATCTCCCCCGGGGCGCCGGATCGGGTCCTGTCGGCCAGCGCCGCCGCCGCCGAATTCTGCGCACCGGGCAGCGCCGCGGCGAGCGCCAGCGCCGGGATCAGAAGCGCGCGAATGGCTCGGTGCGGCATCACGGATCCGGTGCGCGCTCGTGTGGCCGGTGATTCTAGACGCTGGGTGCTCGCCGCGGGTTCTTATAATTTGGCCGCCGCACTCCGGCGGCATTCCATCAATCCGTGAGGTTTGACTAACAGCGGAGCAGAAGCGTGAGCGACGACGACAACAACCAGCCCCTCAACGGCAACGAGTACAAGAGGACTTACAGCCATGAGCAGTGGGAGAAGAGGATCCGGGAGAAGCGCTTCACTCTGCCGGCCATCGAGAAGGATGCCCGCGAGCAGTTCGCAGAGCTGGGCATCGATGAGAGGCACGTCAATCTGATCTGCGAGTGCGCCGATCAGGAGGGACGCACCCTGCCGGAGAGCGAGTTCAAGCCGGCGGGGCAGATCCCCGACAGCGAAGTGCCCAAGCTGCTGCGGGACGGTTACTTTGCGGGTCGAATTGAAACCGCGCTGACCCACTTCACCGTGCTCAGGATTTCAGAGCGCAGGCTGGCCAGTCTGAACAGGCGGGTCTGGGAGGGGTTTCGGCTGGACGCCGAGGCCAACCTGGAAAAAATCAGAAATGTCCGGGTCTGGCTGGATGAATTCCAAAAGCGGGTGGTCTACGTCGAGAGGGAGCATTCCGGTTCACCCCAGGCTGCGGACGCACATGAGGGCGGGGCGATTCTGGAATTCACCGACCACGCCCTGGAGCGCATGAACCGGCGGGGCATCAGCCGGGAAAACGTCGAGCAGATCTTTGAGCACAAGGACTTTGACAAGCCCAGGGGCAAGGGCGAAAAAAGCGGTCACATACGGCGGGGATGGATGGTCAAGAGGCCCAAGCTGGAGAATCTGCAGAAGCAGAGGAAACTTTCAAAGCCTGACGCTGAGAGGCTCAACGGCGTCATGGTGATCTGCGAGTCTCTGCCGAATGATCGATTTCGCGTCATTACCGTCCAGCACAAGACCCAGCGTCACAGAAACTGATCCAAAGCGGCCCGCTTGTTGGGGGCTGCCTGGGGTTCTGCCGGGTCTGCCGGTGCAGTCCCGTTTCCGCCTTGCGAGCCGGCCCTCTCTTCGGGCGGTGCCCGCCGCCGAATGCAGCCCTGCCCCTGAAAACCCCTGACTATAATCCCGCCTCAGCCGGCCGCCCGAATGCGAACAAAACAGGGGCGGGAGCGAGAGCGGGGGGAGAACATGACCAAGATCATCAGCGGGGCCAGGGAGGCCGACTACGAGGTGCTGCGGGGCAATGCCGCCCGGGCGGCACAGGGGTTCATCGCCGAGTGCGGCATCGGGGCGGGCGACACGGTCTCGCTGTTCCTGCGCAATGACTTCGCCTTCTACGAGGCCTCGGACGCAGCCGCCATGCTGGGCGCCTACCTGGTGCCGATCAACTGGCACTACGGGGCCGAGGAGGCCGGCTACATCATGCAGGACAGCGGCTCCAAGGTACTGGTGGTGCACGCCGACCTGCTGCCCGGCATTGCCTCGGCCATCCCCGAGGGCGTCAAGGTTCTGGCGGTTCCGACGCCGCCCGAAATCGCCGAGGCCTACGGCATCACCCGGGAGCAGGGGCAGGTTCCCGCCGGCGCACAGGACTGGTATGAATGGCTGGGCGGCTACGAGCCCACAGTCCCCGAGCCGGTCGAGTCGCCCGGGGCGATGATCTACACCTCGGGCACCACGGGGCGCCCCAAGGGGGTGCGCCGCACCCCGGCCAGCCCCGGCCAGATCGCCGAGCTGTTCAGCATCGCCGCGCGCGCCTTCGGCATTGAGCCCGGCATGTCGACCATCATCCCCGCCCCGATGTACCACTCCGCACCCAATGCCTACGCCGGGCTGTCGACCGTGATCGGGGCCGAGCGCATCGTGCTGATGCCCCGCTTCGAGCCCGAGGAGCTGCTGCGGCTGATCGAAGTCCACCGCACCACGCACATCCAGACCGTCCCGACCATGTTTGTGCGGCTGCTGAAGCTGCCCGAGGAAGTGCGCGGCAAGTACGACCTGTCGAGCCTGAAGTTCGTCGTCCACGCGGCCGCCCCGTGCCCGCCCGAGGTCAAGCGGCAGATGATCGAGTGGTGGGGTCCGGTGATCAACGAGTACTACGGGGCCACCGAGATCGGCGCCGTCGTGGTCTGCAACTCCGAGGAGGCGCTGGCGCATCCGGGCACCGTCGGCCGGCCGGTCGAGGAGGCCGAGCTGAAGATCCTCGACGACGACGACAACGAGCTGCCCGTCGGCGAGGTCGGCGAGATCTACTGCCGGCTGCGGGGCAGCACCGACTTCACCTACCACGGCGACGACGCCAAGCGCCAGGGCGTCGAGCGCCAGGGACTGATCTCGGTGGGCGACATCGGCTACCTCAACCAGGAGGGCTTCCTGTTTATCTGCGACCGCCGCAACGACATGGTCATCTCCGGGGGCACCAACATCTACCCGGCCGAGATCGAGAACTGCCTGATCGAGCACCCGGCGATCGCCGACTGTGCGGTATTCGGCATCCCCGACGAGCAGTTCGGCGAGGCGCTGTGCGCCTGCATCCAGCTGCGGGACGGCGCCAGCCTTGAGCAGACCGAGGTCAGCGAGTACCTGCGCAGCCATCTGGCCGGCTACAAGGTCCCCAAGGTCATCGAATTCCTCGGCGAACTGCCGCGCGAGGACTCCGGCAAGATCTTCAAGCGCAAGCTGAGGGAGCCCTACTGGGAGGGTCAGGAGCGCAGCATTTAGGGCGCGAATCAGGCCGTCAAACCGGGGCCGAAATTGCTATAAAATGCCCCCGCTCACGGGGGTGTTCCGGCATTGACATCGGGACCGAACACGGAGGTGCATGCCGAGAGATCGCAGTTAGTTCTCGTTAAAAATCGACTGTGAAAAGATAATTGGCAACTCACACCAGTTACAAATGGCCGCCTAAATCTCGGTCATCCTGAAACCAGACCAGCCTGCGGGTCCGGCTTTCAGGTCGTTCAGCAGGCTCGCACACCGGGGGTGCCTGTATCCGGCGTGTCAAATCAAACCTCAGGCTCGCCGCTGGAACCCTGATCGTTGGGTCGTCAGCGGTCAAAGCAAAAACGAATCTAAGCATGTAGAGCCAAAGTCAGAAGCCAGATGGACGCGGGTTCGAATCCCGCCACCTCCACCAGGTGCAGCCCGTCCCCGATTCATCCCGGGGGCGGGCTTTTTTATGGCCGAACGGCGGCGATGAGCGCATCCCAACCCCTGAGGACCTCGATCACATTTTGTGCAGCGGGGCATTGCTATCATCCGCCGGCGTTGCAACCTGCACGGCAGAACTGATGGCCAGGATTGAGGGACTCCGGATCAAGAACTTCAAAGTGCTCAGGGAGGTCGCACTCGGGCGCCTGTCGAGCCGGCACAACCGCCCGCCGCTGACCGAGGTCACCGTCGTGATCGGGCACAACGGCACCGGCAAGAGCGCCCTGTTCGACGCCTTCGGCTTTCTCGCCGACTGCCTGAAGCTGGGGGTTGAGGACGCCTGCGACGCCCGAGGGCGGGGCGGCTTTTCGAGCATTCGCTCGAAGGGGCAGGGCGGCCCGATTGAGTTTGAGATCCACTACCGGGAGAGCGCCAAGTCGCGCCCGATCACCTACGAGCTGTCTATTGACGTCGATGCCGGCGGTCGTCCCTACGTTCTGAGGGAGCGCCTCAGGCAGCGCCGCAAGGGGCAGAGCAACGGCCGGCCGTTCTCCTTTCTGATCCTGAATCGGGGCAGGGGAGTTGCCTGGACCGGTGACCTGGACGGGGTCAAGCTCTGCGAAGCGGATGAGTCCCTCGACCTGCCCCAGCTGCTGGAGAAGATTCGCACCGAGGCGGGAGAGGTTGGCGAGACCGAACAGGTCGAGCTGGACGACATCCGCAGGCTGGGCATTGTCACGCTGGGGGCGCTGAGGCAGCACCCCCGCATTGCGCAGCTGCGCAGGTTCATCGAGGGCTGGTACCTCAGCTGCTTCACGCCCGATGCGGCCCGCAGCCGGCCGCTGGCCGGCCCGCAGAGGCGGCTCAACGCCCGGGGCGACAACCTGGCCAACGTGGTTCAGTTCATGAGCCGGGAGCACGGCGAGAGTTTCAAGAGAGTAATTGAACGAACCGCCGAGAAGATTCCTGGGATCGATCAGATCAGCACCGAGAAAACCCAGGACGGCCGGCTGCTGCTGAAGTTCTATGGCAAGGGCTTCAAAGAACCGCTCTGCGCCAATCAGGTCTCGGACGGGACGCTGAAGCTGTTCGCCTACATGCTGCTGATCGAAGATCCCGATCCGCCGCTGTTTTTCTGCATCGAAAATCCCGAAAGCGGCCTGTACCACAAATTGTTCCTGCCGCTGATGTATGAATTCCGGGATCATCTGTGCAGACCTCAAGACGGTTCGCAGATGTTTTTCACCACCCACCAGCCGTATTTCTTGGATGCCGTCGATCCGGAGGAAGTCTGGATGCTCGAAAAGGACGACGACGGTCTTTCAAGCGCGCGCTGGATAGGCGAGGATCCCTTGGTCTGTGCTCTGGTGGAACAAGAACTGCCCTTGGGAGGGCTTTGGTACAGCGATTACCTAGACAAGAAATCGCCCGTTGCACCTTGATATTTTGGTCGAGGATCAGTCAGGTGAGCGAGCACTTGAGGTGCTCGTGCCCAAAATCGTCGGCGAGGGACACACCTTCAAACTCACAAGCTACCAAGGTCTTGGCTACTTGCCCAAAAATGTGAATCCCAAGGCCACTCAGTCTGGCGAAAGCCAGTTGCTGAATAAACTGCCTTATCTGCTTCAGGGGCATGGCCAAACTCACGCAGGCTATCCGCCAAACTACCCGGCCGCCGTCATCGTGGTCTGCGATTTGGACGGCAGAAATCGGGATGACTTTCTGCGGCAGCTGCAGGACGTGCTGAACGCCTGCAACCCCCGGCCCGTCACCCGGTTCTGCCTGGCGATTGAGGAGGGCGAGGCCTGGCTGCTGGGCGATCTGGACGCAGTCAGGAAGGCCTATCCCCAAGCCAGGAGCAGCGTCCTGAACAGCTATCAAAACGACTCGATATGCGGGACTTGGGAGCGTCTGGCCAATGCGATTTACCCGGGCGGCTCGGTCGCCCTGTCCAAGCAGAAGTGGTGGGTAATTGGCAGGGAAAAGTCCCACTGGGCGCAAAACATCGCCCCGCACATCAACATCGACGGCAACCGATCCCCGAGTTTCCAGTGCTTCTGCGACGAGCTGCGGCAGCTGACCGGCGCCGGCTGAGACGGCACGGCTCCGGTCGTCACTGGACCGGAGGAGCTTTTCACCCTGTTCCATCGGCGCATACATGTCGGATGCCGTCGCTGGAAGCCGAGTTCGTCTGTCTCGGGCGGCACCTCGGTCTATAATCTCGGCGATAGTCCCCCGGGCGGGATTCAAACCCGCAACCCTCGCCTAGTCAATGCGATGCTCTATTCGTTTGAGCTACCGGGGGCTATCAGATTCGCACTGATAACCAAGCAGGGCCGCACCGATCTTATCACCGGCGGCAGGTCGGGCAATCCAGGGCGCATCACGCCCGCCTCACCGGAATTCACAGCCACCCGCCACCCCTGAAAAAGCCCCCGTCGCCAGGTGCGCACTGGGCGAACCAGCCCTGTGCGGGAGGGGGTCAGGGCACATCGGGCTATAAAAATGTGTGTAGTGTTGTGAAAATCTGTGAAGGTTGTTAGTATTGCGGGCTTCATTGCGCGTTTTTTGCGTGTTATTGAGATGTTTACCGGCTCTCACACGGTCAAGTTGGACAGCAGCGGCCGGCTGGTTCTCCCCGCCGCCTACCGCGAGAGTTTCATCGAGCACTGCGAGGAGGGTGTCGTGCTGACGCTCTCGGCCAAGCTGTTCTGCGCAGTGCTCATCCCCGATCGGCTCTGGCCCGATCTCGAGGCGGCATTCAAGGCCTCGGACCCCGACGAACGCCAGAAGCACCGCCGCTACGGCAACCTCACAAAAATCCAGATGGATCCGGCCAAGCGCATGCTGGTGCCGCTGCCGGCGACGCTGCGCAATCTGATCGGGGTGGCCTCGGGCAAGCCGGTCACCGTGGTCGGCATCGGCTCGGACTATCTGGAGATCTGGAGCGAGGAGCGCTTCCAGGCCTACATCAACAGCGACATTGAAGGCGGAGACCCGCTGCCCCAGGGGATCGGGTAATGCACGGTTCTGGGAGGGGCGACAGCTTTGAGCCGGGACATCGACCGGTGCTGACCCGGCGCGTGGTCGAGTCGCTGGTGCAGGACGCCGGCGGGCGCTACTGCGATGCGACCTACGGCAGGGGCGGCCACGCCCGGGCGCTGCTCGGCGTGCTGGATCCGAATGCCGAGCTGTGGGTCATCGACCGGGACCCCGAGGCCGTTGCCGATGCGCGCCGGCTGGCCGGCGAGGACGCCCGCATCCGGGTCTTCCCCGGTCGCTTCTCGCAGTTCGACGGCTTTGCCGAGCGGGCTTCGTGGTGCGGCGTGCTGATGGATCTGGGCGTGTCCTCGCCGCAGCTGGACAGCCCCGAGCGGGGCTTCAGCTTCAGCCGAGGCGGGCCGCTGGACATGCGCATGAACCCGGCCGAGGGCGAGCCGGTCTCGGTCTGGCTCAACCGGGCGCAGGAGGCCGACATCGCCAGGGTGCTGCGCGAGTTCGGGGAGGAGCGCCACGCCCGCCGCATCGCCGGGGCCATCGTTCGGGAGCGCGCCCGCAGCCCGGTGCAGACCACCGATCAGCTGGCCGACCTGGTGCGCCGCACCGTCCCGGGCTTCACCCGCATCCACGCCGCCACGCGCACCTTCATGGCGCTGCGCATCTTCGTCAACGACGAGCTGGCGGAGCTCGAGCGGGGGCTGGAGCGCGCCCTGGCGGCACTGCGCATCGGCGGCCGGCTGCTGGTGATCAGCTTCCACTCGCTCGAGGACCGGCTGGTCAAGCGCTTCATCCGGCGCCACGCCGGCGGCGAGGGCGTCAACCGCCGGCTGCCGCCGCCGGCCCGGCCCGAGCCGATTCAGCTGCGCGCACTGGGGCGCTTTCGCCCGGACGAGGCGGAGTGCAGCGCCAACCCCCGGGCGCGCAGCGGCACGCTGCGCGTCGCCGAAAAGGTCGACGGCCGTGCTTGAGGCGCGCCGCTGGATCTGGCTGGGGGCGCTGCTCTGGGCGGCGGTGCTGGCGCATCAGTTCTGGCAGCTGACCCTGCGCGACGACCTGCGCCGGCTGCAGGTTGAGCTGCGGCAGAACCAGGAGCTCAACCGCGCCCTGCAGGGCGAGTACCGGCTGCTGAGATTGGAGGAGCGCTTCCACACCCATCCGATCCAGCTCGAGGCCCTGGCGCGCCGGCAGCTCGGCATGGTGAGCCTGCAGGAGGCCGTCAGCCGGCGGGGCGAGCGCCTGCTGGTGGTGCGGAGCGAGCGATGAGCATCGGCTACCGCGAGTCGGCCTGTTTTCCGCCGATGCGCTACTACACGATTCTCGCGGTTCCGGTGCTGTTCGGGCTGCTCTTCTCGGGCGCCGTCGTCTACCGCCAGGTCTCCGTCAGCGGGGCTGCACAGAGCGAGCGGGTCGAGCGCCAGCACCGCAGGGGCATCGACCTGCCGGCGCTGAGGGGCAACATCTACGACCGCAACGGCCTGCCGCTGGCCATCAGCGTCCCCGAGTACGACGTCACCGCACAGCTCGGCGACATGCGCAACTCCACCGGAATCGAGGAACTGATCGAACTGCTCGAACCCTATGAAACGGTTCCCGGCCGGGTGCGCTCCCAGTTGAGTAGAGAGAGTGACGGAGAGGTCACGTTGGCCAGGGGCATCAGCCTGCGCACCAAGCGAAAGCTCGAGGCGATGCATCGCAGCTGCGAGCTCAGGGGGCTGCACTTTGAGCAGAACCGGCGCGGGCGCTACTACCCCATTGCCGAGGCCGGGGCATTGATCACGGGCTACATCAACCACAGGGGTCAGGGCCAGGCGGGGCTGGAGCGGGCCTTTTCCCGGCAGCTGCGGCCGCAGTGGGGGCGCGCCGAGGTGACCCGGGTGCCGGACCGCGGCAAGCCCTGCCATCACCTGCAGCGGGACATTGCGGTGCGCATCGTCGAGCCCGCCCGGGACGGGCGCACGCTGCACAGCAGCCTGGACGGCAACCTGCAGGTGCAGACCTATCGCCGGCTGGTCGATCACGTCAAGGCCACTGCGGCCAAGCGCGGCAGCGTCGCGGTGCTCAACGCCGAGACCGGCGAGGTGCTGGCGCTGGCCAACTACCCCTCATTCACCCCCAACAAGGTGCCCGGCGCCGATGCACTGACGCCCAACATCGCCCTGCACCACGTCATCGAGCCGGGCTCCACGCTCAAGCCCTTCTTCCTGGCCGCCGGGATGGAGTTCGGCCTGCTCACCCCGGAGGAGACCATCGACCTGACCCGGCCGGAGATCCGGATCAACGGCGAGCTGTTCCGCGACCCCCGCCCGCTGGGGGTGATCACCCGCAGCCAGGCGCTGGTGCGCTCGAGCCAGGTGGGTGCGGTCGACGTGTTCTCGCAGCTGCCCGAGCGGAAGGCCGTCGACTTTCTGCGCAGCATGGGGTTCACCCACCCGCTGGAGCTCAACCTCGGCGCCGCGCGGGGGGCGATCGCCGAGCCCTCGCCGCAGCTCGGCTACGGCTACGGCATGAACACCAACCTGCTGCAGCTGCTGCGCGCCTATGCGGTCTTCGTCAACGGCGGCTACCGCGTCCGGCTGATGCTCGAGCGCACCGATGAGCCGACCCGGCGGGAGCGCGTGCTCAGCGGCGAGGTGGCCTCGGCGCTGCGCGAGATCCTCTACGCCGTGGTCGAGGATCCCAACGGCACCGGGCGCCGGGCGGGCGTCGAGGGCTACCGCATCGGCGGCAAGACCGGAACCGCGCAGAGCTATGCGACCCGCTACGACGGCAGCCGCTACAACACCAACTTCATCGGCTTCATCGACTCCGACCCGGCGCTGGTGGTCGGCGTCTGGCTGCTCGACGTCGGCCCCGAGAGGCACTACGCCAGCAACGTGGCGGCGCCGCTGGCGCGCGACGTGTTCAAGAGCATCATCAACACCCAGGGGCTGCTGCCCCAGGACACGCTCAGGGACTCGGTGCAGCTGGCGCACCACGCGGCGGGCCGGTCGCGTTGACCACGCTGGGCGAGCTGCTGCGGCGCCCCGACCAGCCCTGGGCTTCAGTCAGCGTGCCGGACCTGGCGATTCACACCGCCCAGGTGCGCCCGGGTGACGTCTTTGTCGCACTGGCGCACCCGCCGCAGCTGCACCGGCACATCCGCCGCGCCGCCGAGTGCGGCGCTGCCGCCGTGCTCTACGACCCGGCGGAGGCGCTCGGCGGCGTCCCGGGCGACTGCGGCGTCCCGACCGTCCCGGTGCAGCACCTGCGCCACCGCATCGGCGACCTCGCCGGCCGGCTGTGGGGCGACCCCAGCGCCGAGCTGACCCTCTACGGGGTCACCGGCACCAACGGCAAGAGCACGACGGTTCACTACATCGCCGAGCTGTGCAGCGCCCTGGGGATACCGACCGCCTTCGGCGGAACCCTGGGCGTGCGCCTGCCCGGGGACAGCGGGTTCTCGGACGACTTCGCCGGCCACACCACGCCGCCGGTCACGGTGCTGCAGCGCACCCTGGCCCGGCTGCACGGCGCCGGCTGCCGCGCGGCGGCGCTGGAGGTCAGCTCGCACGCCCTCGACCAGAACCGGATCCAGGCGGTGCGCTTTGACTGTGCCGTCTTCATCAACCTCTCGCGCGACCACCTCGACTACCACTGCGACATGCTCGACTACAGCGGCGCCAAGGCGCGGCTGTTCAGCAGCCCGGGCGTTCGCATCGGCGTGGTCAACGCCGACGACGACTACGCCCCGCAGATGCTGCGCGCCCTCGATGCCTCGGCCGAGCGCATCCGGTTCGGGCGCGGGTGCGGCGCCGACCTGCGGCTGGAGCGCATCGCCATCTCCCCCGACGGCGGCTACGACCTGGGGCTGATCTGGCGGGGGCGCATCGGGGCGGTGCGGCTTGCCAGCTACGGCCGCTTCAACGTCGACAACCTGATGGCCGCCATGGCCGCGGTGCTGGCCACCACCGGGCGCGGCTTTGAGGAGGTGCTGGAGTGCAGCGCCGCCCTGACCGACCTGCCCGGGCGCATGCAGCGCATCGGCGCCGGCGCCCCGCTGGTGCTGGTCGACTACGCCCACACGCCCGATGCGCTGCACTCGGCGCTGTGCAGCCTGCACGAGCACGCGGCCGGGCCGTTCGGCTGCGTGTTCGGCTGCGGCGGCGAGCGCGACGTCGGCAAGCGCGCCGAAATGGGCCGGATTGCCGGCAAGCTGGCCGACTGGATCGTCCTGACCGACGACAACCCGCGCGGCGAGGATCCGGCCGGCATCGTCGCCGACATCCGCTCGGGGCTGCCGCCGGACGCCGACGTGACGGTCTGCCACGGGCGCGCCGAGGCCATCGGCGCCGCGGTTGAGCGCGCCGTCTCGACCGGCTCGGCGCTGCTCATCGCCGGCAGGGGGCACGAGGCCTGGCAGGAGGTCGCCGGTGCGCGCATGGCCTGCGACGACATCCAGCTGGCGCGCAGCGCACTGGGGGGATAGGGGATGGATCAGATTTCAAGTAGGGAGTTGGGGGAAATAGTCAACGGAAAACGCATCGGAACCCAGGATGATCGACAGGTCAGCGAGGTCGTCATGCACAGCGGCGAGGCCGCCCCCGGCCGGCTGTTTGCGGCGCTCAGCGAGGGCGCCGGAGACGGGCATGACTATGCAGTCGAGGCTGCCCAGGCCGGGGCGGTCGTGCTGATCGAGCGGGATCTCGGCAGCCTGCCCGACGGGGCGACTTCAATCCGCGTCGACAGCGTCCTCAAGGCGCTGCACCGCCTGGCCGCCTGGCAGCGGGGCAAACTCAAAGAATCCGCCGTCGTCATCGGCATCACCGGCAGCGCCGGCAAGACCACCACCCGGCGCTGCTGCGAGGCGCTCTTCAGAAGCGTCGCCCCCAACGGGACTGCGGCCTCGACCAGGAGCTACAACAACCACATCGGCGTCCCGCTGAGCCTGCTGCGCGCCGATTCCGACACCCGATACCTGGTGCTTGAAATCGGCGCCAACAGCCCGGGCGAGATCGCCGACCTGGCGGGACTGGCGCGCCCGCACATCGGCGTCCTGCTCAACGCCCTGCCGGTGCATCTCGAGGGCTTTGGCAGCGTCGACGGCGTGGTGCGGGGCAAGGGCGAGCTGATCGACGCCGTGTCCGGGGACGGCGCCGTGGTGCTCAACGCCGACGATTCGGCCTGCGACCGGTGGAGGCGGCGCGCCGGACAGAGGCGCATCGTCACCTTCAGCGCCAAACTGGACAGCATTTACAGTGCGGATACTTCGCCGCAGTCAAGGGCGGATGTGCAGGGCGGAATGGCCACGGGCGGAACAGGGGGCATGAACTTGGATATTCATTTCAGGGGTCATCCCGAGCCGCTGACGGTCCGCCCCGGCCTGCACGGTGAGCACAACCGCGCCAACGTCCTGGCGGCGGCGGCGGCGGGATGGGCCGCAGGCCTAGCACCAGAACAGATCATCCGCGGCCTCGAAGGCGTCGGGGCCGAGCGGCACCGGGGCGAGCTGTTCCGCTGCAAAAAGGACGGGACGCTCGTCATCGACGACTCCTACAACGCCAACCCCGAGGCGCTCAAGGCCGCCCTGCACCTGCTGGCCGAGCAGGCGGCGTCAGACAACATCCTGGTGTTCGGCTCGATGGGCGAGCTGGGCGAGCGCGCAGCCGAACTGCACCGGGAGGTCGGCGAGTACGCCGCCCGACTGAATTTCTACGCAGTGCTGGCGCTGGGCGAATACGCCCCCGACTTTCTGCGGGGTTTCGGCGACCCGAAGCGGGGCCTGCTGATGCCGGATCTCTCCAGCGCGGCGATCTGGCTCGACCGCAACACCCCGCCCGGCGCTGCCGTGCTGATCAAGGGCTCCCGGGCGATCGGGCTGGACTGGGTCGCCCAGGACTTCCTGCGCTCGAGGGGAGGCGGCGAGCGATGCTGATCTGGCTCGCCGAGCAGCTGGGCTGGGCCGTCCAGGGCGGCGGGGACGACCCCCTCGGCGCCCTGCTGCTGCGCGCCCTGCTGGGGCTGCTCACCGCCGTGATTGTCGCCCTCATCATCGGCCGCATCACCCTGCGCGTCATGCGCCGCCTGCAGATCGGCGAGGAGATCTACGAGCTCGGCCCGCAGCAGCATTTCAGCAAGCGGGGCACGCCGACGATGGGCGGCCTCAGCATCCTGCTGGGGCTGCTGATCGCCATCGGGCTGTGGGTTGATCTGGGCAGCCGCCATGTCTGGCTGCTGGTGCTGGCGGCGCTGGGCTTCGGCGCCATCGGCTTCTACGACGACTGGCTCAAGTCGATCGCCAAGCGGGGCGGGCTGTCGGCGCGCGGCAAGATGCTCGGCCAGACGCTGCTGGCGCTGATCATTGCAGCGGCGCTCTACCTGGGCGCCGAGACCCCCGGCGAGACCCGCTACCTGCTGCCGCTGTTCAGCGGGTTCAGCCTCGACCTCGGCCTCGGCTTCATCTTCGTCACCTGGCTGGTCATCGTCGGCAGCAGCAACGCCGTCAACCTGACCGACGGGCTTGACGGGCTGGCCTCGATGTCCTCGGCCCTGGTCGCCCTGGGACTGGGCGTCATCGCCTGCATCGTCAGCAGCGCCGCCGGCGCCGACTACATCCGCTCGCCCCACATCGAGGGCGCCGGCGAGATCGCCGTATTCGCCGCCGCCCTGATCGGGGCGCTGCTGGGCTTCCTCTGCTTCAACGCCTACCCGGCCAGGATCTTCATGGGCGACGTCGGCTCGCTGGCGCTGGGCGGGGTGCTCGGCAGCATGGCGGTCATGCTGCGCCAGGAGGTTCTGTTCGCCCTGATGGGGGCGCTGTTCGTGGTCGAGACCGTCTCGGTGATGCTGCAGGTCGCCTCCTTCAGGCTGACCGGAAAGCGCATCTTCCGCATGGCCCCGATCCACCACCACTTCGAGCAGAAGGGCATGCCCGAGACGCACATCGTCGTGCGCGCCTGGATCCTGACGATCCTCTGCGTGCTCATCGGCCTGGGCACGCTGCTGCTGAGATGAGGGAGGTGCTCGCCAGGGACGTCGGCTGTGCCGTGCTGGGCGCCGGCGTCAGCGGGTCGGCGGCGGTGCGCCACCTGTGCGCCCGGGGCCGGGCGCCGCTGGTGGTCGACGAAAACCCCGAGGCGCTGGAGGCCATCGCCCGCAGCCACCCGGAGATCACCTGCGGCAGCGAGCTCTCGGTCGACACCCTTGCCGGCATCGGCGAGCTCGTCGTCAGCCCCGGCGTGGACACCGAGCGGCCGGTTTTCAGGGAGCTGCGGGATCGGGGCGTGCGGCTGATCAGCGAGGTCGATCTGTTCGCCCGCAGCCTGCCCGAGGGCGCCCGGGTTGCCGCCGTCACCGGCACCAACGGCAAGAGCACGGTCACCGAGATGCTGCACCGCTGCACGGCCGAGTCCGGGCAGCGCAGCGCCCTGGGCGGCAACCTTGAAACCGCCGCCGTCGAGCTGCTCGAGCGTCCCGCAGACCTCTACATCCTCGAGCTGTCGAGCTTTCAGCTGCAGCACGTCCACTCGCTCCGGCCCCAGGTCGCCTGCGTGCTCAACGTCACCGCCGACCACCTCGACCGCCACGGCAGTCTGGAGCGCTACCGCAACGCCAAGCACCGCATCTATCAAAACGCCGGCTGTGCGGTCTCGAACCGGGACGACATCCTGACCCAGCCGCTGCTGCCGCTCTCGGTGCGGCAGGTCACCTTCGGCCGGGGCATCCCCGACCCGGGGCACTGGGGGCTGGATCTCGAGGACGAGCACATCTGCCTGGGATTTGAACCCATCCTGGCGCGCACCGACCTGAAGCAGGACAGCCCGATCGGCTGTGCCAACGCCATGGCGGTGCTGGCGCTGGCCGACGCCCTCGGCCTCGACCGGGGCGCCGTGCTGCGCGTGCTCGGCAGCTTCGAGCCGCTGCCCTACCGCTTCGCCCGCACCGCCCGCATCGGGGGGATCGACTTCATCAACGACTCCAAGGCGACCAATCCGGCGGCGACGCAGATGGCTCTCGGCGCTCTGCCCGACGGGCGCGTCCGGCTGATCTGCGGCGGCGCCGGCAAGGGGCTGGACTATCGGATGCTGCGGCCGCTGCTGAGCGCCAAGCTGGCGCAGATGCTCGCCCTCGGCGAGCAGGCCGCAGCGCTGATGGGGCTGCTCGAGGGCACCGGGATCCCGGTGCAGCGCTGCACCGACATGCACCAGGCTGTGCGCACCGCCGCCGCATCTGCTGCGCCGGGGGACACGGTGCTGCTCTCGCCGGCCTGCTCGAGCTTTGACCAGTACGCCGGCTACGCCGAGCGGGGCGCCGCCTTTGACGCAGCCGTGAAGGCGCTGGCGGGGGAGCAGGCCCGGTGAGCGCGCCGGGGTCCTCGGCCGGCTGGGTCCCGCTCGCCCCCGGGCGCATCGGCGCCCGCGCGTGGCTGGATATCTGGCAGGGACAGCTGCTGATCGGCGTCGCCGCCGTGCTGATCCTGCTGGGCTGGCTGCTGCTGACCGGCTACGACCCCGACGTCCAGGGCTTCGCCCAGGGCTTTGACCGCCAGGGCGTGAAGATCGCCGCGGCCTTCGCACTCGGGCTGGCGGTCTACGCCGTCATGCCCTGGCTCAGCCGCATCAAGAAGCCGCCGCTGATCGACGGCGCTGTCGTGCTCGCCGGGCTGACGGCGCTCGCCGTCGGCATCTACGGCGACGACTACGGCAAGGGCGCACCCCGCTGGGTCAACTGGGGCGGCCAGTCGCTGCAGCCGTCCGAGTTCATCAAGCTGATGGTGGTGTTCCTGATGGCGTTCTACTGCACCTGGATGCAGCCCACGATCGCCCGCACCGGCATTGCCAAAAACGGCGAGATGCTGCTGCTGTTCGGGCGCATAGGCCTGATCGCCCTGGTCATCCTGGCGTTTCTGAAGCAGTCCATCGGCATCGTCCTGATCCTGCTGGGCACTGTGCTGGGGCAGCTGATGCTGGCCGGTCTGACCGGCAAGCGCATCCTGTTCCTCAGCGCCTCGGTGGTGCCGGCGGCGCTGGCGACCCTGCTGGCCTACACGCCGGGCTACATCGACCAGCGCCTGAGGGACTGGTACAGCGGCCTGACCGGCGAGGTCAGCGGCTATCAGATCGACCAGGCTCTGATGACCGCCTATTCGGGCTGGTTCGGCACCGGCATCGGCAACGGCGTGCAGAAGTACTACATCCCCGACGCCACCAGCGACTTCATGTTCTCGGTCATCAGCGAGGAGCTCGGCGCCCTCGGCGCCTGCCTGGTGCTCGCGGCCCTGCTGATCATGAGCTGGCTGATCCTGCGCATCGGCCGCAGGGCCGAGGAGCACGGCGCCAACTTCAACGCCTATCTGTGCTACGGCTTCGGGCTGCTGTTCCTGGCCCAGGTGGTGCTCAACATCGGCTCCAACCTGGCGCTGTTCCCGGTCAACGGCACCATCCTGCCGCTGATCAGCCACGGCGGCAGCTCGCTGGCGGCCAACGTCGCCGGTCTCGCCGGGGTCTTCTGGGTGCATCATCAGATCGTCAAGCTGCACCGGGTGCAGAACCGGTGAGCGACACGCCGCGCTGCCGCATCGCCATCCTCGCCGCCGGCACCGGCGGGCACGTCCTGCCGGCGCTCGAGGTCGCACAGGGGCTCAGGGCCGAGGGGGCGCACATCGAGTGGCTCGGCGCCGGCCGCGACCTCGAGCGCCGCCTGGTGGACGCGGCCGGCTTCCCCTACACCGACATCGGCGCCATCGGCTTTGTCGGCAGGGGCGCGCTGGGTCAGCTGAGCTCGCTGCTGCTCAACGGCCTCGCGCTGCTGCGCGCCATCGTCTGGATGCAGCGCCGCCGCCCCGACATCGTATTCGGCTTCGGCGGCTATATATGCGTCAGCGGCGGCCTGGCGGCGCACCTGTGCCGCATCCCGCTGATCCTGCACGAGCAGAACGCCGTCCCCGGGCGCGCCAACCGCCTGTGCGCGCGCTGGGCGCGCATCGGCTTCGAGGGCATCCCCGGCGGCTTCTCCGGGCTGGTCGAGACGCATCCGAGCGGCAACCCGGTGCGCCCGGACATCGCCGCCCTGCCCGAACCCGGGCGGCGCTACGCCGAGCGCGGGACGGCCCCGCTGCGGCTGCTGGTGCTCGGCGGCAGCAGCGGCGCCGAGCAGCTCAACCAGGCGCTGCCGGCGCTGCTCGGCGGGCGCTCCGACCTCGAAGTCCGCC
>MEIF01000080.1 GCA_001750645.1 Gammaproteobacteria bacterium AqS3 | reverse complement strand
GCTCGGCGGCCCACCAGCGGCCGGCGGGCAGCTGCCAGGGCGCCGAGCGCATCCGGCGGCGGGTGCGGGAGGCCGGCCGCACCGAGCGGTGCAGCGACTCCAGCCCGGCGAGGGAGTCCGAGCTGATCAGCCCGCAGCCGATGAGCTCCCTCAGCCCCATGTCGAGCTCCTCGCCGAGCATGTCGCAGTCCCGCCGCAGGTCGTTGTAAAAGCGCGCCCCCCGGCTCTGCAGGACATCGAGCAGCGCCGCCGCGCGCGAGCTCAGCTGCTGCTCGGCGGGCTCGTTGCGCCACATCGGCAGCTCGCTGCGGGGCAGCAGGGCGAGGGCGGTGCGGCGCAGCAGCATCGGGCTGTTGGTCTGGCGCAGCCGCACCGGCGGATGCGTCCTGAGCCAGGCGATCTGTCCGCTCTGCAGCAGCTGATCGAGCATGCCGGGGGTGTAGTCCTCGATGCGCAGCCGCAGGATTTCGTGCCATTCCTGCAGCGCGGCCTCGTGCCCCTGCAGCTGCACCAGGGTGTCGTGCAGCGCCGCCGGCCCGGCACGGCGCTCGGCGCCGAGGTGCTGCCAGGTGCGCGCGAAGGCCCAGAACTGCTGCGGCGAGACCGGCCGGCTCTGCGCGCGCCGGTGCAGGATCGAGGCGCGCTGAATGCGCATCAGCAGGGTGCGGTTGCACCACTGCTCGGATTCGCCGAAGTCGCCCCGGATGATCTCGCCGGCGCCCTCCAGCACGGCCAGGGCGGCGTCCGCCTCATGACCTGCAACCCCCAGGCGGGCGGCGAGTTGGTCTGATCGGATCGGCCCGCAGGTCGACAGGTGCGCCCCCGCCATCTGCCGCAGCGCCTCGGCGCGCTCGGGCGCCTCGTGCAGGGACTTGAGCCCCTCGGCGCCCTTCCAGCCCAGAGCCGCCGCCAGGTGCGCGGTCTGGATATTGATCAGCAGCTCGGTCCCGCCCGGCTGCACCGCGACGCAGCGCCGCTCCCGAACCAGCGCCCCGATCCACCCGGCGCCGCCGCGGGCGACGACATCGGCCGCAGCCACGGCGCCGCTCTGCGAGATGAAGTCATAGAGCTCGTCGGGGCTGCGCACGCCGGTCCAGAGCGCCGCGCAGATCCGCCGGGCGGCGTCCGGATCGATGCGCCCGTCAAAGCCCTCCGCCGATCCCGCCGGGCGGCGCCCCTGCAGCGCCAGCGTGCGGCGCTCCTCGAGCGGGGCGTCGTCGAGGAAGGCGTAGGGCCGGGCGTTGATGATCTCCTCGGCCAGCGGCGAGGGGGCGGTGAGGTCGACGCAGTGCACGCGGATCCGCCCCGCCTCGATGCCCTGCTGGACGCCGAGCAGCCCGTCGCCGTCCATTGAGTCGCCGAGGCAGTCGTCGAGGGTCTGCCGAACCAGCGGGTGGTCGGGGACATCGCGGGCGCCGGACAGGTTCTCGGCACAGGCCAGCTGGTCGGGGAACACCTGGGCGATGAGATTCTCGGCGTCGTTGCGCTGGAACCACGGCGGCGCCCGCCGCCCGCTCCAGAAGCGCTTGACCGCCAGGGCATTGCTGGCGCACCAGCGCCAGCGCGTCGCAAACAGGGGCGTGTCGAGCACGGCCTGGGTCAGCGTGTCGAGCAGGGTGGCGCTGTTGAGGTAGTGCACCACCTCGTCGAGGGCGAAGGAGTGCACCGCCGAGAGCGACAGCATCAGGGCGTCCTCAAGCGCCGCCGCCTGCAGCTCAAAGTTGAAGCGCCGGCAGAACTTCTTGCGCAGCGCCAGCCCCCAGGCGCGGTTGACGCGGGCGCCCCAGGTCGAGTGCAGCACCAGGTGCATGTCCCCGAGCGGGTCGAGAAAGCGCTCCAGGACGATGTCCCGGTGCCCCGGCAGCACCCCCAGCACGCTGCGCGCCTGGTCGAGGTGGCCCACCAGCTGCTCGGCGGCGGCGGCATCGAGGCTCCAGCGCTCGACCGCGCGCTGCACCGCCTCGGCAGCGGAGCACTCGCCCAGCCAGTCCCCGATGCAGCGGCGCAGATCGGACACCGCCTCGGAGACCTCCCGGCTGCGCCCGTGCCCCTCGGTGACCCAGAAGGGCAGGTTGGCGGGCGCCCCGCCGGCGTCCTCGACGTAGATCTTGCCCTGCTCGACGCGCAGGAAGCGGTAGGAGACATTGCCGAGCTGGACGATGTCGCCGGGCACGCTCTCAAAGGCGAAGTCCTCGTTGAGGGTGCCGATGCGCAGCCCGCTCGGCAGCATGACGACCTCGTAGTCGAAGTGCTCGGGGATGGTGCCGCCGCAGGTCAGCGCCGTCAGCCGCGCGCTGCGGTGCCCGCGCAGCGCCCCGGAGGCGTCGTCCCTGTGGATCAGCGCGCGCGGGGCGCCGGCGGTGCGGGCATAGCCGCCGGCGAGCATGTCGACGACGGCGTCAAAGCGCTCGCGCGGCAGTTCGCGGTAGGCCCAGCTGCCGCGCACCAGATCGAACAGCTCGTCCATGCCGATCTCGCCGCAGGCGACCTCGGCGACGATCTGCTGCCCCAGCACATCGAGCGCGGCGGGGCAGCGCCCCAGGGCGTCGAGTTCGCCGTCGCGCAGCGCCTGCAGCAGCGCGACCGACTCGGCCAGGTCGTTGGGGCTCAGCGGCAGCAGCCGCGCCTTGGGGGTGTCGTCGAGGCCGTGTCCGGAGCGCCCGGTGCGCTGCAGCATCGTGCAGATGCTGCGCGGCGAGCCGATCTGAACCACCAGGTCCACCGAGCCGATGTCGATGCCCAGCTCGAGCGAGGCGGTCGCCACCAGACACTTGAGATCGCCGGCCTTGAGGCGCTGTTCGGTGCGCTGGCGCACCTCGCGCGCCAGCGAGCCGTGGTGCGTCGCCACCGCCTCCGTCCCGAGCAGCTCGGCCAGCTGGCGCGAGGCGCGCTCGGCCAGCCGCCGGGTGCCGACGAACACCAGCGTGGTGCGATGCGCCTGAACCCACTCGGCGATCTGCCGGTAGAGCCGCAGCCAGACCTCGTTGGGCATGACCGCAGTCAGGGGGGTGTCGGGGACGTGCAGCGCCAGATCCAGCTGCTTGCGCCCGGGCGAGACGATGATGCGGCACGGCGCCCCGGAGCAGAGCAGGCGGGCGGTCTCCTGCAGCGGCTTCTGCGTCGCCGAGACCCCGATGTACTGGAGTCTGCGCGCACCGGTGAGGCGCTCCAGCCGCCGCAGCGAGAGCGACAGGTGGGCGCCGCGCTTGTCGTCGGCGAGGGCGTGGATTTCATCCACGATGACGGTGCGCACGCCGGCGAGCATCTGCCGCCCCGCCTGCGAGGTCAGCAGGATGTAGGCCGACTCGGGCGTGGTCACCAGGATGTGGGGCGCCGTGCGCCGCATGCGGGCGCGCTCCGACTGCGGGGTGTCGCCGGTGCGCACCTGCACCCGGATCGGCAGGGGCTCGCCGAGCTGGGCGGAGATTTCGTCGAGCGGCTGCTGCAGGTTCCTCTGGATGTCGCTGGCGAGGGCGCGAAGCGGGGAGATGTAGAGCACCGAGGTGGTGTCCTCAAGCTGCCCGGAGCGGTGCTCCAGCAGCAGCCGGTTGACGGCGGCCAGGAATGCCGCAAGCGTCTTGCCCGAGCCGGTCGGGGCGCTGAGCAGGGCGTTTTCATCGGCCAGCAGAACCGGCCAGGCCAGCTGCTGGATGTCGCTGACGCGCGCAAAGCGCTGCTTGAACCAATCTCGCAGTGCGGGGTGCAGGACGTTTTCGGCGCCGGCCAGATCCACTTGCACAGACCGCATTTGCGCCGGGCTAGTGTATGTACAATGCGCGCCCTTAGCCAGAGCCGCTCAGCCCCCATGGTTGTCATTCGTCTGGCGCGCCACGGCGCCAAAAAATCCCCCTTTTATCACATTAACGTCGCCGATCGGCGATTCCCCCGAGATGGACGCTTCATCGAGCGCCTCGGTTACTTCAATCCAGTTCACGCCGGCTCCGAGGAGCGCCTGGTGCTCGATCTTGAGCGGCTCGACTACTGGGTCGGCAGGGGCGCCCAGATGTCCGACCGCGTTGCCAGCCTGGCGCGGGAACTGCGCAACCCCGAGGCCGCGGCAGCCCGCCACGCCCGCAGGCTGTCTGCTGAACAGGCCAAAGTTGAGGCGAGTCTGGCGGCCGAGAAGGCCGCAATCGCCGCCCGCAGGGCCGAAGAGGAGGCACAGGCCGCAGCCGAGCAGGCCGCAGCCGCAGCCGAGGAAGCCCCCGCCGAGGGCGCTGCCGGCGAAGCCGGGGATGGCCAAGACCCCGCAAACTGATCTCACAGACCGGCGCACCGTGCTGGCCTCAGTCGGTGCCCCCTTCGGCGTTCGGGGCTGGGTCTGGCTCAATTCCTACACCGACGATCTCGAGAGACTGCTGCACCACAGCCCGTATCAGTGCGGCGAGCGCACCCTGGAATTGGCCGAGGTCGAGCGCCGCAGCCGCCGCCTGTGCGGGCGCTTCGCCGGGGTTGAGGACCGCGATGCCGCGGCCGACCTGCGCGGCTGCGAGCTGTCGGTGGCGCTCAGCGACCTGCCCGAGCTGCCCGCCGGCGAGTACTACTGGACGCAGCTCGAGGGCTGCCGCGTGATCAATGACGAGGACGACGTCCTGGGCGAGATCATCGCCCTGCAGAACGCCGGCGCCGAGGACATGATGTGCGTGCAGGACGCCTCCTCCGGCAGGCAATTTCTGCTGCCCTTTGCCCTCGATCGCGTCGTCCGGGAGGTCGATCTGGAGGCGCGCACGGTTCGCGTGCACTGGCCGCGCGACTGGATCTGACCGGGCGGCCCACCCATGCGCTTTGACGTGATCTCGCTGTTTCCCGAATTGGTGCAGGCCATTGCCTCGTGCGGCGTGGTCGGGCGCGCCCTGCGGGAGCGGCTGGCGCAGCTGCACACGTGGCAGATGCGCGACTGGGCCGAGCCGCCGCACTTTCGCGTCGACGCCCGTCCCTACGGGGGCGGCCCGGGCATGGTGCTGCGCGCCGACGTCCTGCACCGCGCCCTGCAGGCGGTGCGCGCCGAGGATGCCTCGGCGCCGGCGCATGTCATTGCCATGGGCGCCTCCGGGCAGCGCCTCGATCAGAGCCGGGTTCGGCAGCTGACCCGGCACCCCAGGCTGATCATCGTCGCCGGGCGCTACGCCGGCCTGGACGAGCGCTTCATCGCCGCCGAGGTCGATCTGGAGCTCTCGGTCGGCGACTACATCCTCAGCGGCGGCGAGCTGCCGGCGATGAGCCTGATCGACGCCCTGGTGCGGCAGATCCCCGGCGCCCTCGGCAATGCCGGCTCGCTTGACGACGACGGCTTTGGGCCGGACGGGGCGCTCGACTACCCGCGCTACACGCGCCCGCCGGAATTCGCCGGGCAGCCGGTTCCCGAGGTTCTGCTGCGGGGCAACCACGCCGAAATCCGGCGCTGGCGGGAGGCCCAGGCCCGTGAGCGCACCCGGCGGCGCGCCGCCTGCGACGACGAATAAGGCCGCCCCGGCCCGGGCGACTTGAAGCGAGCGGGTCAGATGTGCAGAATGCGCACCTCAAAACGACCCCCAGGGGTTTGACCGTGCGCAACAATCCCTGCATGCAGCGGGTCGAGTCCCGACAGCAGCGAGTGGCTCACCCGGTATTCTCCGCCGGCGATCGGGTCGCCGTGTCGCTCCGCGTCAGAGAGGGCGAGCGCGAGCGCCTGCAGATATTCGAGGGTGTCGTGCTGGCGGTGCGCAACCGCGGCTTCAACTCCTCCTTCATCGTCTTCAAGCACTCCTACGGCGTCGGCGTCGAGCGCACCATCCAGCTGTCCAGCCCCCTGATCGAGAGCATCAAGGTCGTGCGCCGCGGCGATGTGCGCAAATCCAAGATCTACTACCTGCGCGAGCGCACCGGCCGCAGCGCGCGCATTCGCGAGCGCCTCAAGCTGCGCGAGAGCGAAAAGCAGGTGCGCCTGGAGCTGATCTCCGAGCTCGATGAGGACCGCGCCAGCTGGGGCATTCAGGCCAAGGCCGCAGTCGAGAGCGCCGCAACGGCGCCCCGGCCCGCCGCAGAGCCGGCCGGGCAGGGAGAAGCCCCCGCCGATGCAGCCGGCGAAGGCGAATCGGCACAGGCCGATGCCGACACGGAGACCGGCAAAAACGCCTGACCGCCAGGTTGAGGCGCTGCTCGATGCCTGGCTGGACGCCCTCTGGGTGCAGCAGAACCTCAGCGAAGCCACGCGGGAAGCCTACCGGCGGGACGCCCTCAACCTCGCCGGCTGGGCTGAGCAGCCCCTGCTGCGGCTGCACCAGGCCGACATCCGCAGCTGGATGGCGGTTCGCAGCGAGCTGTTTGACGCACACTCGAGCGCCCGTGCACTCTCCGCCGTGCGCTCGTTCTACCGCTGGGCGCTGCGGTGCGGGCACATCGCCGAGAATCCGGCCGCCGGGGTGCCGGCGCCGAGGGGGGTGCGCCGGCTGCCGGCAGTCCTCAGCGAGCGCCAGGTCGAGGATCTTCTCGGGGCCTGCAATCTCAGCACGGCGCTGGGCGTCCGCGACCGCACGATGCTCGAGCTGCTCTACGCCGCCGGCCTGAGGATCTCCGAGCTGGTCGGACTGCGCATTGATGACATCAACCTCGACGCCGGTGCCGTGCGCGTCATCGGCAAGGGCGACAAGCAGCGCCTGGTGCCGATCGGCTCCATCGCCGAGACCTGGGTGCGGCGCTACCTCGGCGAGGTGCGCCCGCACTGGGCCGGCACCGATCCGGTGCTGTTTCTCAACCCGCGCGGGGCGCCCTACACCCGCCAGGCGTTCTGGCACCGCATCCGCAACCTGGCCAGGCGGGCCGGCATTGCGCAGAGCGTCTCGCCGCACCAGCTGCGCCACGCCTTTGCCACCCACCTGCTCGACCACGGCGCCGATCTGAGGGTGGTGCAGCTGCTGCTCGGGCACGCCTCGCTGTCCAGCACGCAGATCTACACGCAGGTCAGCCGGGCACAGCTGCGCGCCCTGCACCGCAAATACCACCCGCGCGCCTGAGGGGGCGAGTCACAGCCCGTGCTTATGTATCTATAATCCACCGGCATCGCCGGCGGGCGGTGCGTTCAAATAGGGAGGGCGCTGTGATGAAGACAGAACTTGAACGCTTCTCGGATGCCAATCGGCAGACCCTGCTGAGAGAACATCTCCGGCAAACCCCGCCCAGAACGGGCTCCAGACCAAAC
>MEIF01000079.1 GCA_001750645.1 Gammaproteobacteria bacterium AqS3 | reverse complement strand
AACCCCATGCTGCAGCACATCGGCGTGGTCTGGTGCACGGGGGCGCGCGAGCTGACCACCGTGCTGCGCCTTGAGAATCTCGGCGGCGCCCTGCTGAGCCCGGCGCACCTGCTCGACGCCCACCCCGGGGCGGAGTGCCGCGCCTATTTTTGGCGGCGGCCGGAGTCACTGGAGCGGCTGCGGTATCTGCCGGCGTCGGCCTCGGTGCTGCTCAGCGATGCCGGGTCGGTGCGCGGGGATCGCATCACCGCCGTGCAGCGCCCGGTCGCCGAGCTGCGGCTGCTGCGGGATGACTGGGCGCTGCTCAGGGTCGACGCCCCCAGATCGGGCGGCCTCGTCTGGGGGGAGTTCCACCGCTCCCTCGGTGCGCTGCTGGGCCGCGTGCGCGCCGAACTGCCCGAATTCCTGGCGGCTGGGGGGCGCTTCGCCCTCTACGCCTGGAGCGATGCGCACTCCTCGATCGCGCGCAGCTGCTGCTGCCGGATTGAGCCGCTCTCGGGCGCGATCCACCGGCACGACTGCGACAGCGGGCGCGGGGCCTCCGGCGGGGCGCTGGCGGCGGTGATGGGGCGGCGCGAAATCGTCATCGGAATGCACCTGGGCGAGGATCCGGCCGGCGGCGAGCGCGCCAACCTCGCCCGCATCTTCAATGCCGACTGGAGCGAGCGCATTCGCCGGCTGCCCCCGCAGGCGGATGGATACAATGCGGCGCTGCACCGCGGGCGGTGACATGGACAAAATCCCCGGAATCCTGATGTATGCAGCGTTCGGCTGCTGCGGGGCGCTGCTGCTGGCGCCGCTGATCTACCGCTTCGGCCTGGTCTCGCTGGGGCCGGCCTTCTCCCTGCTGAGCGCCTCGCTGATCGGCGGGGTCACGGTGGCGCTGGCCTCGGTGCTCGGCAGCATCATCTTTCGCATCAAGAAGCTGCGCGGCGGCCCGATCATGCGCTCGGCCATGCTGGTCGCGCTGGTTCCGGTGGCGCTGGTCGGGGTGCAGATCTTCATGGCGCGCGGCTACCCGCCAATCCACGACATCTCGACCAATTGGGACGATCCGCCGCAGTTCGTCGAGGTGCTCAGCCTGCGCGCCCCGACCGACAACTCGCTCGAGCCGGACGAGAAAGTCATCGCCCAGCAGCGCGAGTCCTATCCCGACCTCAGCGGCTCGATCTTCATCTTTGAAACCCCCGAAGTCACCCTGGAGATGGCCCGCGAGGTGCTGGCCAGGATGGGGCTGACCGAGGTCGCCTACGACCCCGAGGCCGGTCGCATCGAGGCCGTGAAGCGCAGCCTGTGGTTCGGTTTCCGGGACGACTTCGTCGTGCGCGTTCGCCCGCTCGGGCCGGACAGCAACGTCGACATCCGCTCGGCCTCGCGCGTCGGCGTCAGCGACCTGGGGGTCAATGCCGCGCGCATGAGCGAGTTTAAGGAGCGCCTGATCAATCTCTCGCAGAATCGTTGAGCGGTGCGGACCCGCTCGGTGCCGCAGCGCCCCCGGATGACTGGGCTTCGGGCTATAGCGCGTTTCTGCTGAGGCACCGCGCCAAGGTCTGGCTCGCGATCGCGGCGGTCGTTGCGGTTCTCGCCGTCGGCCTGAAGGACTTTCGCATTGACGCATCCAGCGACCAGTGGCTGCTGGAGGACGACCCCGACCTGAAAATCTTCCGCGAAGTGGGGCGCGACTTTCCCGGCCAGGATTTCGTATTCGTGCTCTACGCACCGCGCGAGGGGACGCTGTTCAGCGAGGTGCATCTCGGCCGGCTGGATCGCCTGGTGCAGGACCTGGCGGGCGTCGACGGGGTCAGCCAGGTGTTTTCGCTGCTCGATGCCCCGCTGCTGGAGGGCATCGACGTCGCCGACATCGCCGGCGAGCTGCCGACGCTGCGCACCCCGGGCGCCGACCTTGAGCGCGCCCGCGCGGAGCTGACCGAGAGCGCGCTGTTCGGCGAGCTGCTCGTCAGTCTGGAGGGCGAGGTCACCGGGATCCTGGTCAGCCTCGAGGCCAACCCCGAGCAGGCCGAGCTGATCGAGCGCCGCTATGTGCTGCTCGAGGACGACACCCCGGCCGGCCGTGCCGAGCTGCTGCAGGTGCAGCAGCAGATCAAGGTCAATCAGCAGCTTCAGGTCGAGCGCAGCCAGCGTCTGATCGCCCAGGTGCGCGAGGTCGTCGCACAGCACCGCGGCGAGACGGTCGAGCTGTTCCTCGGCGGCCCGGCGATGATCCTGGTCGATGTCATCGACTTTGCCACCAGCGATGTGGCGATGTTCGGCGCCCTGGCGCTGGTCTTCTTCGCGCTCATGCTCGGCATGCTGCTGCGCCGCCCGGCCTGGGTGGTGATCCCGCTCGGCATCAGCGCCCTGGTGGTGATCGGGCTGTCGGGGCTGTTCGGCTGGGTCGGCTGGCTGCCCTCGGTGGTCTCGGCCAACTACATCGCCCTGCTGCTGGTGCTGAGCATCTCGCTGTGCATGCACCTGATCGTCAACTTTCAGGAGCAGCGCGTGCGCGATGCCGCGGCGCCGCAGCAGGACTGCGTTGCGCGCACGCTGCGGATGATGTTCCTGCCCTGCCTGTTCACGGCGCTGACGACGATGGTCGGATTCGGCTCGCTGACCATCAGCGGCATCCTCCCGGTCGAGCACTTCGGGCTGATGATGATGTCGGGCATCGCCGCCGCATTTGTGCTCGCCTTCACCCTGATGCCGCTGTGCATGCTCTCGATCAGGTCGGATCACAGCGAGTACATTCCCCGCCGCGCCGCCCTCAACAGCGCACTGGCGCGCTGGTCCAATGCCCGCCCCGGCCAGGTGGCGGCTGTGGCGGCGCTGCTGCTGGTCGTCGGGGCGGCGGGCATTCCGTCGATCAGCGTCGACAACCGCTTCATCGACTACTTCAAGAGCGACACCGACATCCACCGCGGCATGGACGCCATTGACCGGCACCTGGGCGGGACGCTGCCGCTGGACATCGTGCTGGACGCCCCGGCCATGGCCTCGGCGCCGGCCGACGATGAGGATGAGTTCGGCGGCGGGGATGAGTTTGGGTCGGAGGATGAATTCGGCGATGCGGATGAGTTCGGCGATGCGGATGAGTTTGGCGATGCGGCCGGATCGGGCGGCGATGACGCCGAGCCCGGCTACTGGTTCAACACCCGCACGCTGCAGTTTCTCAAGCGGCTGCACGAGCACCTCGAGGACAACCCGTCGATCGGCGTCACGCGCTCGCTCTACAGCGGCGTCTCGGTGGCCGAGGATCTCTACGGCCGCCGCCTGGGCGAGTTTGAATTGCAGGTGCTGCGCGGTGTCCTGCCCGCCGAGATCCGCAGCCTGCTGATCGACGACTACCTCTCCGCCGACGGCAACCGCATGCGCATCAGCATGCGCCTGATCGAGGGCGACCGGGCGCAGAACCGCAGCAGCCTGTTCGCCGATCTCAGGGCGCACCTGGAGGCCGACCCCTTCCTGCAGAACACCCAGGTGCGCCTCAGCGGTCTGGCGGTGCTCTACAACAACATGCTCAGCAGCCTGTACGACTCGCAGATCCGCACGATCGCGCTGGTGTTTGCCATCATCGGCGTCATGTTTGCGCTGCTGTTCCGCTCGCTGCTGGCGGCGCTGCTCGGGCTGCTGCCCAACATTCTGGCGGCGGTGCTGGTGCTGGGGACGATGGGGCATCTGGGCGTGCCGCTGGACCTGATGACCATCACCGTGGTCTCGATCAGCGTCGGCATCGCGATCGACAACTGCATCCACTACTGCTATCGCTACCGCCATGAGCGGCGCTCGGGGGCGCCCCCCGGGGAGGCCGTGGTGCGGGCGCACGCCAGCATCGGCCGGGCGGTGTACTACACGGCGCTGATTGTCACCGGCGGGTTTGCCCTGATGCTGTCGTCGAATTTCCTGCCGACGATTTACTTCGGCAGCTTCAATGTGCTGGCCATCGTCGCCTCGCTGCTGGGGGCGCTGACGCTGCTGCCGGTGCTGCTGAACGTCACCGGCTGGGGTCGGTCGGTGCAGGAGCGGGAGCCCGCAGCTTAGTCGATCAGCGCCTCGGCCAGCAGGGTGTAGCTCCTGCGGCGCGCCTCCTCGGTGGTGATGGTCACCAGCATCAGCTCGTCAGCGCCGGCTCTTTCGACCAGCTCGCTCAGCGCCTGTGCGACCTGATCGGCGGGGCCGACCAGACGGCGGCGCGCCTCCTCGACGGCCGGGGCCGCATCCTCATCGACGGCCTCGGGCGGGGTGAAGCGGACGAATTCGCCCCGGGCCACCCGGGTGCGCCAGAGCGCCCCGGGGCGGGCGTAGTAATCGGCCTCATCCTGGGTGTCGGCCGCCAGGGCGTGGGTGGCCAGGCAGATTCGCGGGGTCTTCCACGGACCCTCCCGGTTGAAGTGCTCTCGGTACAGCGTCCCCAATTCGAGGCATTCGGGGCTGATGAAGTGCGCCAGCGCCATGCCCAGGCCGGCTGCGGCGGCCCCGCGCGCACCCTCGGGGCTGGACACCAGCATCCAGGGCTGCGGGCACGGCTGCAGCCCGTCGCTGATGTGGACGCGCCGGAAGGCGCGGGTGGCGGGCTCCCGGTCGGACAGAAACGCCAGCAGGTCGCCCAGCTTCTGGCCGAAAAATTCAAGGTGCGTGGTCTTGGAGCCGTAGGCCAGCGCCCCGGCAGTCCAGGCGTCGCTGCCCGGCGCCCGCCCCAGACCCAGGTCGATGCGATCCGGGTGCAGCGTCTCCAGCGTGCGAAACAGCTCGGCGACTTTGTAGGGCGAGTAGTGCATCAGCATGATCCCGCCCGAGCCGATGCGGATGCGCTCGGTCAGCGAGGCGAGGTGGGCGATCAGCACCTCGGGCGCGCACCCGGCAAAGCTGGCCGAGCCGTGGTGCTCGGCCACCCAGTAGCGGCTGTAGCCGAGCGCCTCGCAGTGCAGCGCCAGCCGCGCGGTCTCCGCTAGCGCGGCCTGTGCCGAGGTGAACACCGGCGATTGATCCAGCGCCGAGAGCTGCATGGTTTAGAAGTTGTCCTTCCAGTGGCGGATGGCCCCGAGCACCTCGGCCGGCGTGCCGCACGGGCTGCCGAGGTGCCGTCCGGCGGCTGCGGCGACCGCCTCCTGGTCGGTGCGCATGAAGGGATTGACGGCCAGCTCGGTGGCGATGCTGGAGGGCAGGGTCGGCCGGCCCTGCTCGCGCAGCGCACCGCACGCCTCGGTGTAGCGCGCCAGCTCGGTGTTGTCCGGCTCGACCGCGCGCGCGAAGGCCAGGTTGGAGAGGGTGTACTCGTGGGCGCAGCACACCCGGGTGTCGGCCGGCAGCACGGCCAGCTTGGCGAGCGATGCGTGCATCTGCTCCGGGGTGCCTTCAAACAGCCGCCCGCAGCCCCCGCTGAACAGCGTGTCGCCGCAGAACAGGATGGGAGCGCCCTCGACGGCGTCGCTGAAGTAGGCGATGTGGCCGGCGGTGTGGCCGGGGACGTCGAGCACCGACCAGGCAATGCCCAGCGCCTCGGCAGTGTCGCCCTCGACCAGCTTGAAGTCGATGTGCTCGATGTTTTCGCCGGCGGGGCCGTAGACCCGCGGGCGGTGCGACTTCACCAGCTCGGCCAGCCCGCCGGTGTGGTCGGGGTGCCAGTGCGTGATCAGGATGGTCTCGAGCCTGAGGCCGTGCTGCTCGAGGTGGCGCTGCACCGGGGCGGCGTCCCCGGGGTCGACCGCCACGGCGGCGCCGTCGGAGGCAAACAGCCAGAGGTAGTTGTCGCTGAAGGCGGGTATTGGAGTGAGTGTCTGCATGGCGGGAGCCCCTGTGCGGGTGGGTTATATTACCGACGCCGCCGCACAGGCCGACCGATGCAGCAGATAGTCATCTACACGGACGGGGCCTGCCGCAAGAATCCCGGGCCGGGCGGCTGGGGCGCTGTGCTCCGCTTCGGCGCCCAGGAGCGCGAGATCAACGGCAGCGAGGCGGACACCACCAACAACCGCATGGAGCTGCGCGCCGCCATCGAGGCGCTCAGCCTGCTCAAGCGTCCGACCGATGTGACGCTCTACACCGACTCGATCTACCTGAGGGACGGAATGCTGCGCTGGCTGAAGGGCTGGAAGCTCAACCAGTGGCGCACGGCCGCTCGTGCCCCCGTCAAAAACCGCGACCTGTGGGAGCGGCTCGACGCCCTCAATGACACCCACCGCATCGACTGGCGCTGGGTCAAGGGGCACGCCGGCGACGCCGGCAATGAGCGCGCCGACGCCCTGGCCAACTCGGCGATTGACGAGGCGCTGGGGCTCGCCTGATGCGGCAGATATTTCTCGACACCGAAACCACCGGTCTGGAGCCGTCCGAGGGGCATCGCATCATTGAGATCGGCTGCGTCGAGGTGATCGACAGCGTCATCACCGAGTCGCACTTCCAGTCCTACTTCAATCCCCAGCGGCGAGTCGATGTCGGCGCCCGCCAGGTGCACGGCCTCGACGACGCCTTTCTGTCGGATAAGCCCGTGTTCGCCGACGTCGCCCCGGACTGGCTCGGCTGGATGTCCGGGGCCGATGAGGTGGTCATGCACAACGCCGAGTTTGACCGGGGCTTTGTCGAGGCCGAACTGCAGCGCCTGCAGGGCGTCGATGTCTCCCCGTGGCGCAGCTGCACCTGCATCGATGCGCTCTCGCAGGCGCGCATGCAGCTGCCCGGGCTGCACTCCTACAGCCTCGACAATCTGTGCCGCACGCTGGGGATCGACCTGGAGGATCGACGCGATGTCCACGGCGCCTTGATCGACGCCACGCTGCTGGCGCACGCCTACCTCAGGATGATGGGCCAGCAGTGCGAGATGACGATGACTATCTCGGACTACGCAGCCGTGGTCGTCGGCGACGGCGATGGCGATGCGGACGGCCCCGCACTGATCGTCCAGCGCGCCAGCCCCGACGAGCTGGCGCTGCACGAGGCGTTTTTGCGGCGGATGCAGCCCCGGTCAGGGGATGGCTGAGACCCGCCCCCGGGGGCGTTTTTATAATGCCCGCCCGCCTGAGTCGGTCTGAGCGTGTCCGCCCCCGTTGTCAGCCGTTTTGCCCCCAGCCCGACGGGTTTTTCCCATCTGGGGGGCGCCCGCACGGCGCTGTTTGCCTGGCTGAGTGCGCGCGCTGCGGGCGGCGCCTTTCTGCTGCGCATCGAGGACACCGACATTGAGCGCTCCGAGCAGCGCTACACCGAGATCATCATCGAGACGCTCGCCTGGCTGGGGCTGTCGCACGACGCCCCGATCATCTACCAGTCGCAGCGCGCCGACCTGCACCGCAGCGCCTGCGAGGACCTGATCGCCGCCGGGGCGGCCTACTGGTGCGCGTGCAGCCCCGAGCGGCTCGA
>MEIF01000078.1 GCA_001750645.1 Gammaproteobacteria bacterium AqS3 | reverse complement strand
GTTTGGTCTGGAGCCCGCTCTGGGCAGAGTTTGCCGGGAATCTTCTCTCAGCAGAGCCGGCTGATTAATGTCTATAGATGGATATTCAAGTTCTCTTTTCGTTTCTCTGTTCATCTCAGCACCCTCCCTATTTGAACGCACCGCCCCAAAGCGGCGGGACGGATTATATATACGCCTATATGCCGCTGCGGTTCCTCAGGACGGCTGCTTGGGCGAGGTGATGCGCTTGAGGCTGCGGGTGTTGCGGTCGATGACGAGGTGCTTGAGGGTGCCGAGGATGTGGACCAGCAGCAGCGACGCCAGGATGTGCCCGGTCCAGATATGGATGGCGCTGAGGTTGCCGCCCAGCCCGTCAATGGGTCCGGTCGGCGAGGGGATCTTGAACAGCCCGAACGGGCTGATCGGATAGCCGTAGCTCCAGATGATCATCGGCCCGCTGAAGATCATCACGGTCAGCAGCACGAGCATCAATCGGGGCACCCAGATCGCCAGGTGCTGCAGAAATTCCGGCTGCTGCGGGACGGCCGGCAGCTGCCCGTTGCGGGTGCGCCAGACGATGCGCGCCAGCAGAACCAGCCAGAACAGCGAGGCGACGCCGACGTGAATCCGCATCAGGTCGGAGCGCTCGCCCTTGAGGGTCTCGATCTGCTGCTCCAGGGCCGGGTTGCCCTGCGCCTCCAGCATCTCAAAGTCCTCCTTGATCTGGCCGGCCTGGAAGCCCGAGAAGTAAGCCCCGATGACCAGAAACCCGACCAGCCAGTGCAGCACGATGCTGATCCAGCCGTAGTGACGCTCTCCGTCCAGAATGTTGCTCATCGTGCATCCTCCCCCTGATGCCGCTGCGGCCGGCGGAATTCTAGCGCCACAGCGGTGCATATTGCGGCCAATATAATGCCGCCCGCAGCATTGCGCCGGCAACAAAAATGAAACTCTACTCCTCCATCGGCCCCAATCCCCGGGTCATCCTGACGCTCCTGAAGGAGGGCAACATCGATATTCCGATCCAAGAGGTCGACCTGCTCGGCGGCGAGAATCGCCGTGAACCCTACACATCAATCAACCCGGGCGGACAGCTGCCGGCGCTTGAGCTGGACAGCGGGCTGGTCATCGCCGAGGTGCTGGCCGTGGGGCAGTACCTGGATGCGACCCACGGTGCCGGGCTGTTCGGCGAGGGCGAGCAGCTGGCCGAAACCCTGATGTGGTACCAGCGCGTGCAGCTGGAGATCATTGAACCCATGGCCAACAGCTTCCGCTACGGACCTGGCCTGGAGACCTTCAAGGACCGCATGCACTGCATTCCCGAGGCCGCCCCGGGGCTGGCCGAAAAAGCCAAGGGCGGTCTGAAATGGCTCGACGGCCTGATCGCCGGGCGCGAGTGGATCATCCCCGACCGCTACAGCTTCGTCGACCTCTACGCCTACTGCCTGATCGACTTCTTCGCGAAATTCGGCCAGCCCCTGGACGGGGCGCCCAACGTCGAGGCGCTGCTCGCCCGGGTCGGCCAGCGTCCGGCAGCACAAGCCACCGCCTGAGCTGCACAGCGACACGATGGTGCGCGGCGCTCTGCTGGGGCTGATCGCCCTGACCGCGCTGGTGCAGGGCGCCGAGGAGTCGGTGCGCACCGATGCGTCCAGCTACACCTCTGACATCACGCTGACGCGCTCCGATCTGGATCAGCTGACCAGCTGGCGCCTGACCGACCTGGTGGGCGGGGCGGCGGGGGTGTTCTTCGCCGACGCCTACACCGAGGGTGCGATCGCAATGCGCGGGCTCACGAGCCGCAACCTGCTGGCCGGCAGCGAGCCGAGCGCCGGGGTCTACGTGGACGGGGTCTACATGAGCCGCCCGCAGCAGATGGTGCTGCCCTTCCTCGACGTCGAGAGCGTGCAGATCCTGCGCGGACCGCAGAGCGCGCGCCACGGGGTCGGCGCCAGCTCGGGGGTCATCCTGGTCAACACGGTCAAGCCCGACCCCGACCGCGATTGGGAGGGGGCGGCGCGGGCCTTCGCCGGCAACGAGGGGCGGCGCGGCTATGAGCTCGCCGTCAAGGCGCCGCTCGGGGAGGCCTCCAATATGCGCATCGTGCTGCACGACTCGCAGCAGCCCGACTGGATCCAGAGCCGCTCATACTCGGTTCTGACGCATCAGGGGCGCACCGTCAACACCTCGATCACGCGCCGCTACGGCGAGACCGAGGGGTATGGCAAGCGCCAGGTGCGGGCGCTGCGGGCGCAGTTTCTCTGGGACTTCGACGCCGTCCAGCTGACCTACAAGATCGAGACCGCCCGGCAGGCCGGGCCGGGCAATCCCGAGCAGCTGATCCACTGCCAGGCGGGCGAGGCCGACAGCGAGGCGACCCCCAACCTGTGCGGCCTGACGCTGGCCGGCGACTCGCCGGTCTACGAGGCCGAATACGACCTCAACGGCTACAGCAGCAGCGGCGCCGTGGTCGCCCTGGGGCAGGGGCGCAAGCTCGATGTGCCGGTGCTCTCGCGCGGCTTTACGCGCCTCGAGGACGACGAGATCGACACGATCAACAGCGTGCTCTCGGTGCTGATCCCGCGCGAGCGCTTTGACATCCACCTGCACTGGGCGCTGGGCGATTTCGACACCGCCTTCTACCGCGATCTCGACGGCACCCCGGTGGCCGGCGCCGCCCTGCGCCGCACGCTGCAGTCGTCCTACAGCGAGGTCGAGGTGCGGATCAGCTCGCCGTCAGAGGTGCTCGCGGCGCTGCACTGGACCATGGGCTGGCGCATGCAGAGCGAGAAGGTCAACGACCTGCAGAGAGAGCTGCGCCCGCCCGAGCCGCAGCAGTTCTCAACCACCATCTGGGGCACCCGCTTCAGGCAGGACACCGACCAGCTGCACTACTTCCTCTCACTGGAGTGGAATGCGCGCGAGGACCTGCAGGTGCTCAGCGACGTCCGCCTGATGCGCGTGCAGAAGGGGGTGCGCACCCAGCGCAACTACCTCGCCGGGGTGCAGTCGCTGGACACCGTCAACAGCCGCAGCTTTCTGAATCCGGTCTGGGCCGTCGAGTCCTGCCGCATCGAGTGCCGCAAGCAGAGCCTGGTGGACACCGTCTACGCCTACCAGCTGACCGTGGTGCGGCGGCTGTCGGACTGGCAGACCTCCTACGCCAAGTTCGCCTCAGGCTACAAGCCGGCCGGCTTCAACGCACCCTACGAGCCCAGCCAGTACCGCCTCGGCGCCGGCCAGGCGCTCGGCCATGCCATCAATCTGAGCGAGTATGAGAGGGAGCTGATCCAGTCGTTCGAGATCGGCGGCGTGACCGACCTGGGAACCGGCCGGCAGATCGACTTCGCCCTGTTTTTCACGCAGTCGAAGAACCTGCAGATGCCGGCGCTCAGGGACGGCCTGCTCGTGCTGGAAAACCTGGCCGAGGCAAGCAGCTACGGCCTTGAGATCGACTCGGTCTACGCCCTGTCGGACCGCCTGCGCTGGCACATCGGGGTGTCGCTGCTGCGCACCGAGCTGGATGAGTTCAGCGCCAGCTGCTCGGCGATGGAGTTCGCCCAGGGCATCGGCACCTGCGGCGATGCGGAACTGCCGGCGAGCGAGGCCACCCGCATCGCGCGCGTCAAGATGCCGCTGCAGTTCGCCCCCGAGTACAGCCTGGTGGTCGGCTGGGACTGGACCCGGGCGCTGAGCGAGACCCGCATGTTTGAGTTCTCCCTGCTGATCCGCGCCCACGACTCCTACGGCATCGGCGACGACTACGACTCCGCCATCCGGCAGGATTCCATCACGCGGACGCGGCTGGATGCGACCTTCAGCGATGTCTCGGCGCGCTGGCGCGCACAGCTGTTCATCGACAACATCGAGGATGAGACGCCGCTGGTGCAGGTGCGCAGCGGCAGCGAGTACAACCACCCCGGCGCCCTGCTGGTGACCGCCGCCGAGGGACGCCGCTACGGGGTCGATCTTCGCTACAGCTGGTAGGTCTGGTGCGACCGGGCGATGCGGCCGGTCGATGCGGCCGGTCGATGCACTGGGGCGCCCGCTCTGCGTCGCTATGGGCTCATCAGTCCCTCCAAGCGCATCGACAGGTAGCGGCCCCTGGCGACCACGCAGTGATCCACCACATCGACATCGAGCGAGCCGAGGATTTCCCGCAGGCGGTGGGTCAGCCTGATGTCGGAGTCGCTGGGGGTGACCTGGCCGGAGGGGTGGTTGTGGGCGAGGATCACCGAGGCGGCCGAGTGGCGCAGGGCCGCATCCACGATCTCGCGCGGGTGGATGCGGCTGGAGTCGATGGTCCCCAAGAACAGCTCCTCGTATTTGATCAGCTTGCGGCCGATGTCCAGAAACATGCAGGCGAACACCTCTCTCTGGCGGTGTCCGAGGCGCGCCATGAGGTAGTCGCCGTACTGCTTCGTCCTCTGCATGTCGAGGCGCTCGGGGATGCGCTGGTAGATCACCCGGTTCGCCAGCTCGACCCCGGCCAGGATGCGCGAGTAGCTGGCCGGGCCGATGCCGTTTATCTCCATCAGCTCCCCGCGCCGGTCGCTGGTGATGTTGGCCAGCGACCCGAATTTATCCAGCACCTCCTGCGCCAGGCCGATGACGTCGACCTTCAAGCTGCCGGTGCCCAGCATGACCGCCAGCAGCTCGGCGTCCGAGAGCTTGTCGGCGCCCTCCTCGATGAGGCGCTCGCGCGGTCGTGTGCCGGGCTTCCACTCGCTCAGCGGAAGGCCTTTGGATCGAGACGGGTCGGACATGGCTATGTGTGATAATTCCGGCTGAACCGCCATAGTGGACGGTTTCTCGATCCGGAAATGAGACTTGGATCACAGCCATTCCACCCAGCTCTGCCCGAACGCGGGCGCGTCCTGCTGGGCGTCAGCGGCGGCATTGCCGCCTATAAATCAGCTTCCCTGCTCAGGCTGCTGCAGCGCAGCGGCTGCGAGGTGCGCGTGGTGATGAGCCAGGCCGCCGAGGAGTTCATCACCCCCATGACTTTCCAGGCCCTCTCCGGCGCCCCGGTACACCGCAGCGCCCTGTTCGACGAGGCCGGCCAGGGCCATGCCATGGAGCACATCGAGCTGGCGCGCTGGGCCGAGATCATCCTGATCGCCCCGGCCAGCGCCGACGCCCTCAACCGCCTGGCCCAGGGCCGCGCCGACGATCTGCTCGGGGCGGTGTGCCTGGCCAGCGACGCCCCGCTGATCCTGGCCCCGGCGATGAACCGGCTGATGTGGGAGCACCCGGCGACGCAGCACAGCTGCGCGGTGCTCGCCGAGCGCGGGGTCGTGCTGCTGGGTCCGGCGCGCGGGCTGCAGGCCTGCGGCGAGACCGGCGCCGGGCGCATGCTCGAGCCCGAGCAGCTGCTGCGATACCTGCAGGGCGCCCCGCCGGAGGGGCCGCTCGGCGGTGTGCGCGTGCTGATCGACGCCGGGCCGACGCGCGAGCCGCTCGATGCGGTGCGCTATCTCAGCAACCGCAGCTCGGGGCGCATGGGCTACGCCCTGGCGCGCGAGGCGGCGGCCATGGGCGCCGAGGTCACGCTCGTCAGCGGGCCGTGCGCGCTGCCCCTGCCCTACGGCGTGCGCACCGTGCGCGTCAGCACCGCCGAGGAGATGCACCGGGCAGTCATGGAGCACCTGCCCGGCGCCGCCCTGTTCATCGGCACCGCGGCGGTGTCCGACTACCGCCCGGCCGAGGTGCATCCGGGCAAATTCAAGAAGAGCGCCGATGCGGAGTGGAGCATCCGCCTGGTGCGCAACCCCGACATCCTCGGCGATGTCGCAGGTGCCGCCGAGCGCCCCGAGCTGGTGGTCGGATTCGCCGCCGAGACCGAGAACCTGGCCGCCAACGCCCGCGACAAGCTCGAGCGCAAGCGGCTCGACTACGTCGTCGCCAACGATGTCTCCCAGCCCGAGATCGGCTTTGACAGCAGCGACAACGCGGCGCTGCTGCTGACGCCCGAGGGTGAGAGCCGCTTCGAGGTGCAGCCCAAGGGGCTGCTGGCGATGCGGCTGCTGGAGCGGTTCGCCGCCGACCTCGCCGGGCGCGCAGCCGCCGGCGCCGTGCCGGGACAGTCCCCCCGTGAACATTCAGCTTAGGGTTCTCGATGAGCGCATCGGGCGCGACTGGCCGCTGCCGGCCATCCAGACCGCCGGGTCGGCCGGCATGGATCTGCGCGCCTGCCTGAATGCCCCCTTCGACCTGCAGCCCAATCAGACCGAGATGATCTCCACCGGCCTGGCCATGCACATCGCCGACCCCGGCTATGCGGCGGTGATCCTGGCGCGCTCGGGACAGGCCATGCGCGGGCTGGTCATGGGCAACCAGATCGGCCTGATCGACTCGGACTACCAGGGCGAGCTGCGGGTGCTGTGCTGGAACCGCAGCGACGCCGTGATCCGCATCGAGCCCGGCGAGCGCATCGCCCAGCTGGTGGTGCTGCGCGTCGTGGTGCCGCAGTTCTCGCTGGTCGATGAGTTCGCCCCGACCGAGCGGGGCACCAACGGCTTCGGCAGCACCGGGACGTCCTGAGTCCCGAGACCCGCCGGCGGCGGCGGATGGCGCCGTCCGTCAGCCGGAGCGCTGCAATGCCGCAATCCCGGGCAGCGCCTCGCCGACCTCAAGATATTCCAGAAACGCCCCGCCGCCGGTCGAGATGCAGGACAGCCCCGGCGCCCCGGGTTCGGGTTTGACCCCCAGCCCGAAGGCCTCGATGGCCGCCAGGGTGTCGCCGCCGCCGGCCACCGAGTAGGCGGCGCTGCCGGCAATGGCGCGCGCCACCGCGCGCGTGCCCTGGGCGAAGGCCTCCTGCTCGAACACGCCCATCGGCCCGTTCCAGATCATCCCGCCGGCGCCGCCGAGCGCCTCTGCTGCGGCCTCGGCGGAGGCCGGTCCGATGTCGAAGATGGCCTCGTCCGGGGCGATCTCATTGAGCCGGCTGATGCGCACCGAGCCGTCCGCCCCGCGCACCAGGGCGTCGACCGGCAGCAGGATGCTGCCGCCCTCGAGGAGCGCGCGCGCCTCGTCGAGCATGTCGGGCTCGAACAGCGAGGCGCCGACGTCGACGCCGCCGGCGGCCAGCATCGTGTTGGCCATGCCGCCGCCGACGATGAGCTGATCGACGCGCCGCCGCAGGCTGCACAGCAGGTTCAGCTTGGTCGAGACCTTGGCGCCGCCGAGCGCCGCGATGATCGGCGCCTGGGCGCGGTCAAACACGCGCCGCAGGCCTGCAACCTCGGCCTGCAGCAGGCGCCCGGCGCAGGCCGCAGGCGCCAGCCGGGCCGCCGCCGAGGTCGAGGCGTGGGCGCGGTGGCAGGCGGCAAAGGCGTCCATGACGAAGACATCGCACATCGAGGCCAGGTGGCGCCCCAGGGCCTCGTCGTTGTCGGTCTCGCCGGCGGCGAAGCGGATGTTCTCCAGCAGCACGAGCTCTCCGGCGGCGGGCGCCGGGGGCGTCGCGCGCCAGTCGGCGACGAGCGGGACAGCGCGCCCGAGCCGCCGCCCCAGCGCCTCGGCC
>MEIF01000077.1 GCA_001750645.1 Gammaproteobacteria bacterium AqS3 | reverse complement strand
TGAGCCGCATAGACCCTCACGGTCTGGTAGGCATTCCAGTTGGATGTGGTGAAGGTTAGAGAGTTCTGTTTCCCGACCACTGTTGACTTGGTATCTACCGTCACATCAGTATTGTTCGATGCCAGCGTGACCGTCCGGGTACCCCCAGGATTTTTTGACAGCTTGGCTCTGAAGGTCTTGGAGCCGCCCTCGATGATCGTCAGCGATGAAGGCGACAGGATCAGTCCGACATCGTCATCGATCACAGTCACCCCCACCGAGGCGGTGTTGACTTTACTCCCGGTGAGGCTGATCGTCGCGGTGTCGTTAACGCCGTCAGCATCATGAGCCGCCCTGACCGTCACTGTCTGTGCCGTGTTCCAGTTCGAAGCTGTAAAGGTCAGTACCGTTTGGTTGCCAGTTGCGCTGGTGTTGGTGTCCACCGTCACATCAGAATTGGTGGATGACAAATTAATAGTTCGGTTGTTTCCGGGCCACGTCGCCAGCCTGACTGTAAAGGTCTTAGAGCCGCCTTCTTGGATCGTCAGCGATGAAGTCGATAAGGTCAGCTCCACATCGTCATCAATGACCGTCACATTCACAGAACCCGTGACAACCCTGGTTCCAGTCAGATTAATCCTCGCGGTGTCGTCGACTTTGTCAGAATCATGAGCCGCATAGACCCTCACGGTCTGGTAGGCATTCCAGTTGGATGTGGTGAAGGTTAGTGAGGTTTTATTTACCGTCACATCAGAGTTAGTGGATGCCAGCGTGACCGTTCGGGTGCCCCCAGGATTTTTTGACAGCTTGGCTCTGAAGGTCTTGGAGCCACCCTCGACCACCGTCAGCGATGAAGACGACAGGATCAGTCCCACATCGTCATCGATCACAGTCACCCCCACCGAGGCGGTATTGATGCGATTTCCGGTGAGATTGATTGTGGCGGTGTCGTTAACGCCGTCAGCATCATGAGCCGCCCTGACCGTCACGGTCTGGGTCTGGCTCCAATTGGTTGGGGTGAATGTTAGTGAGGTTTTATTGACCGTCACATCCGAGTTGGTGGACGCCAGATTGACCGTCCGGGTGTTGTAGGGTTTGGACTTCAATCGGACGGTGAAGGTCTCGCTGGCACCCTCGTCCATTGTTATTGATGTCCGAGATAGTTTTAGTCCGACAGCGGGATCGTCGTCGTCGATTGCCGTTACTACAACTTTCTGAGAATTGAGATAGACAGTTTTCTGATGATGAGGATTGATAAGGGCATTCTCAGGATGGTCCCAAATCGAAAAGCCAACTTCCACCACTTCATTGATGCGATTCGCATCCTGCGCTGCCGTCACTTTAACCTGAACCGAAACCGATTGCGATCCCCATACGGTCAAAAAGTGTTGGTTGCCGGGAGTGTTTGGATCAATATCAAATTCCAGAGCACCAGAATTAGATCCTGAGGTTAACTTAAACTTCAGACCAAAAAAAGCGTCCAGACCCGGGCTCGGCACCCCGATTCGAAAGCTTCTGCTAGTTCCTTCCTTCACAGCCAATGAATCAGTCTCCAAATTCAAGTTGTGAGTAATAACATTAGGAGGATGTGACGGTGACGGTATTCCCCAAACTGGAATCGAGAACACCATCCCCAGCAGGAGCGCACCGGCAAATAGCAGTCGCCGGGTCAAAGAGAAACTAAGAGCTGATGTCTTTCGCCTGATGCGAGTCCTGCTTAGAAACGACACGCCAAAAAAATCGACTGTCCTAGTTTTGAAATTATCCATTGTTATTCTCCCCATGCGGCTATTTTGCCGCTTTCGCAGCGGGACACCCTCCCGCAATGGCTGGCATTCTACCCATTTCAAGCGGGGGCGGGGGATCGAGAACCGGTCAACCCTTGGGCTTATTGCAAGAAATCAGTCCGCGAGAGCAGCCCCCATTTTCTGGGTTGAAATAATCAAAATTGTTCGGCGATTCTCGAGTTGCTTGACCTCGCCGAGGCTGTTCAGAGTGGCGAGGATGCGAAGGAAAGCCCTGATAATGGTGAATGGCGGCGGGGCATGAGGAAATACACAGATGCCGAAACGAAGGAATATTTGATGACTGCGGCGGAATTGAGCAGGACGGCGCCGAATTGTCACCACCAGATAACACGACCGATATGACCCCCACCGCACCTCCTCCTGAACAAGCGGGGCTATGCCGATATATATGTATGGCTGTATGGCGTAATTGAGTGGCGCCAATACTGCTCTTTATGGGATCAGATAACGCCGACAACTGAATCAGGCCGATGCCGTTGGATGTCGTCGCCGGTGATCGAAGCCGAGGTTAATATGACGCTCACGCGGAATCCGATGCGGCTGATCTTCAGGGCGCCGTCGGTCAAACTGTTGGCCCGACCCATCGTGATTGCTTCGATTTTTGCGATGTTCCAATTGGGCGAAGTGGAGATTGGCATTGCCGGTTGAAACTGACATCTCGCCATTGCTGAATCCCAGCCCAGCGACAAAGACTCTATGCTCTAAGCCAACCCCAGAACCGGGTTCACCCAACCCAAGCACAGCGCCATCTCCACTCCACAACCCAGACATCACATCATCACCGCCCAACCCCAAGTTAATTAATTTGCCAGTAGCAGATCCGGAATCCAACCGAACAGCAAACAGCCCCGTACTTCCATTCCCCGCTTCCGGCGCTATCGCCGAAATACTCAACCCGGCAGCACCTGCATCGTTGTCTCTCACTGTTACCGTCACCGTTTCCAATGAGGGGTACACCCCATCACTACTGATCATCGCAGTGTCATCAACTACATCATCATCCTCAGCCGCTCTCACCGTCACGGTCTGGGCAGCACTCCAGTTCGCAGCCGTAAAGGTCAGCGTCGTGGGACTAAACGTGACTTCGGCGTTGTCGGACTTCAGAGCGATCGCCGCGCTCGTCTGGCCGCCTCTAGGCTGTTTGTTCGGTTTGACGGTGAATGTCGCGCTACCGCCCTCGTCCATCGTCAATTCTGTCTTGGAGAGTTCCCACCTGAACCCGAAATCGGTGACTGTCACCTCCACAGAGCCGTTGACGACACCGGAGCCTTCAAGGCTGATTACCGCCTCGTCATCAGTTGTGTCAGTGTCATAGGCCGCCCTGAGCGTCACTATCTGGTCGGTGCTCCAGTTCGCAGCCGTAAAGGTCAGCGTCGCAGGACTAAACGTGACATCGGCGTTGTCGGACCCCAGAGTGATCGTCTGGTCGCTTCCGGGTCGTTTGTCCAAGCTGACATTCAATAGCGCGAAGCTGCTCTCGTGCATCGGCCACTTTGTCTTCGGGAGTACCAGCCCGATCTCGTCGTCGGTGACCGTCACCTCCACAGCGCCGTCGGCAATGCCGGTGCTTGTGAGGTTGATTGTCGCGCTGCTGTTTGCCGCGTCGTCATCGTGAGCTGCCCTGACCGACACTGTTTGGGCAATATTCCAGTCGGTTGAGGTGAAGTCCAACGCAGCGGGACTGACCGTGACATCGGCGTTGTCGGAACTCAGCGGGATAGTCTGGTTGCTTGCAGGTTGCTTGTCCAACTTGACAGTAAATGTTCCCGAACTTCCCTCGTTCACCGTCAGCGAACTTGACGACAGGATCGGCCCCACATCATCGTCTTCGGTAACCGTTACAGTCACTGTGTCCGTTGCGGTATTCACAAAATGTCCTCCAGGCGGATAGCCCGGCCAAGCCTGCCCGCGTATTTCAAATCCAATCGTCGCAGTATCATCAGTCGAATCGCTATCCCGCGCCGCCCTCACCGTCACAGTCTGGGCGGTGTTCCAGTTGTTACCGCCAAAATAATTTTTCCCCTCAAAAACCAGCTTCGACGGACTGATCGTGACATCGTCATCGGTAGAGGTCAGAGCAATTAACCGGGAATACCCGAGCTCACTGTCCATCTTGACTGTGAAAGTGCCGCTACCACCCTCGTCAATCTTCAGGGAAGTCGACGATAGAGACAACCCAACGTCATCGTCATCGTCATCGTCATAGATCAAAGTACCGTAACTTGTTCTATGACCGAGTTGTGTTGTGACATCAAACCCCAGACTATCATCCAACTTATCCCCGTCGTGAGCCACGCTCATCATCACTGTCTGAGGTGTGCTCCAATTTGACGGCGTGAAAGTCAGGGCGTTCTGATTGCCTGCATCATTCACATTAGTATCAAAAGTTGTATTCTGATCAGTTAGGGCACTTCTCTCAATAGTGACGGTCACATTATCAGAGGGACGTGCATTCAACTTGACCGTGAAGTTATAGTTTTTCCCCTCACTAACCCCGTTGAAAGGGAAATTCATAATCCCTACAAAATCATGATCTAATACCGTTACCGCAAGGCTGGTGGGCGCGAAGTCGTAGTTGCCCCCGCTTACCGTAATCGAGATGGTAGCGGTTTCATCTATGGCATCGGACTCAAGGGCTGCCCCAATTTCGACTTTATGGCCCCGCCGTGCATTTGATGGCGTAAAAATGAAAGTGCTTTGAGCACCAGGGATGTGTTCGTTAGCATCAACCAACAACTCCAAATTACTTGATGTAAAACTAACCGACAGGTTTGTAGTTAATGCTAAAGCCAGTTCCGTCGGTAATTTCATAACAACCCTTTTATACTCCCCCTCATTCATTTTCAGAGAGGTTTCTGACAAGTGCAGTCGGTATATGTCGTCATCGAGAAGCGTCACATTGACAGCACGATCAGCGATGCCGGTTCCGGTTAGATTGATCGTCGCAGTTTCATCAAGTTTATCGTCATCCTGAGCCGCCGTGAGCGTCACAGTCTGTTCTTGGTCCCAGTTCGCAGTCGTAAAGGTCAGCGTTGTCGGATTGACCATGACATCGGTTTCGGTGGAAGCCAGATTGACCGTCCGATCGCCGTCGGGCTCATCAGCCAGCTTGACGGTGAACGTGCCCGAGGCACCCTCGTCAACCGTCAGCGAACTCGACGACAGGGTCAGCCCCACATCGTCATCAATGACCGTCACCGCCAGCGATGCTGACGTGACGCTTCCGCCGGTGAGGTTGACCGTCGCACTGCCGTTCGCAGTGTCATCATCATGAACCCCGACAACTGTCACGGTCTGGGCGGCATTCCAAGTGGCATTCCAATTGGTTGAAGTAAAGTTCAGCGACGCCGGACTGACTGTCACATCAGGCTTGGTGGATTCCAGAAAAATAACGCGGGGGTCTTTGAGTTCAGTAGTGGCCAGACTGACCGTGAATGTACCCGTCCCACCTTCGTCCACCTTCAGTGATGTGGCAGACAGAGTCAGGCCGATTTTGGTCAGGTCGTCGTCATAAATGATCAGGGGGATTGCCTGGGCGATCACGCCGGAGCCGCCCAGCGTCACTCTTGCCGCATTGTTTTCGGTATCGTCGTCCTGCCCGGCGATGATCCTGAGCTCCCGGGGTTCATCCCAGTTGCCGGCAGTGAACTGAAGGGCGCTGGGATTGAACGTCACAACAGAACTAGAGCTCTCCAGAGTAACCGTCCTGTCGTTTACCGGTCGCGAGGCCAGCCTGACCGTAAAGGCTGTGCTGCCCCCCTCCTGCATCCCGAGCGGTCTTCCCAGCGACTTCAGCGACAGGATCAGTCCGACATCCGTATCCTCGTCATCAAGGACCGACACCGCCACCGATGCATCGGCCGTATTGAAGCCGCTGAGGCTGATCGTCGCACTTTCGTTGTTCTGATCGGTGTCGTGGGCGGCGGTGACTGTTGCGGCCTGGGGATCGTCCCAGTTGTCCCTGGTGAAGTTCAGCACACCGGGGGTGACCGTGACAGCCGAGCTGCCGGATGACAGGCTGATCGTCCGATCATTTTCCGGTTGGGCGCCCAGCCGCACCGTGAAGGTTTCGCCGGCACCCTCATCAACCGTCAGGGAGGCGTCCGACACAACCAGCCTGTTCTCGGTTCTGCCGTCGTAGTCAATGGTGGACAGGATGACCGTGCCGGCGGTCACGCCGTCACCCTCAAGCCTGATCAAATCCGGTGCGCTGACGGAATCAGCATCCTGCTCTGCGGTGATCCCGAACTCCTGGGGTGCATTCCAGTTGGCCGTGGTGAAGTCCAGCGTGCTCGGGCTGACCGTGGTCCGGGAATAGACGCTCCGCAGGGTGACCGTTCTGTCATTTCCGGGCTGAGCGGCCAGTCTGACCGTCAGAGTTCGGGGGTTCGGGTTGCCCTCGTCTATCCGAACAACCTGTGCGGTCGACTCCAACGACAGGGTCAATCCGACATCGGTGTCCTCGTCATCCATGACCGTCACTGTCAGCGATGTTGATGTCACGCCGTTGCCGTTGCCGTTGCCGGTTAAGTTGATCTCTGCGGTGTCGTTGATCCTGTCCGCATCCTCGGATGCCCTGACCGTCACGCTCTGTGCGGCGCCCCAGTTGGAGGTTGAGAATTCCAGGGTGTTCTGGTTGCCGTCCGCAGTGGGATCCGTATCGAATGTCACATCGCTGGAACCTGTGCGGGTCAGGGTTACCGTCACCGCCGAACTCGGCTGGGCATCCAGCCTGACTGAGAAGGTTGTCGATTCTCCTTCATCGATTGTCAACTCACTCGCTGATAGAACCAAGCTCTGTGCCTGAGCCGGCACTGATAACACCAACCCCATCAACAATGCACCAGCGAGTAGTAGCCGCTGAACCAAAGAGAAACTAAGAGCCGATGTCGTCTTTCGCCTGTCGCGAATCCTGCTTAGAGACACCACGCCAAAAGATCCGACCATCTCGGTCTTGGAATCATTCATTGTTATTCCCCCCAATGCGGCCATGTTGCCGCCCATATAGCGGAACATGTCCCCCCTGTTTTATCTCCTGGTGCGAGCTCCAATTGCAGAATCCACACCCAAAGAACAGGCTGTTCTAAGTCGGAATAACTTATTGTTATTGTTCCAATACGGCTGTTTTGCCGATTGTGCAGCTGACTTATCCCTGCCGCTGCAGGCGGGACCATACTCATTTGAAGGAGGGTTGTAAATACTCAACGCAAGCCCGCATCCGGCAAAATCCGCCCATTTCAGCAGCTGATTTGCACCCCCCAACTCGCGTCCAACATCCAAATCTCAACCCGCTCGCCAAGTACCCGCCGCCGGCGCCGCGCTCTATGGGATTGGGCAGCGCTTCTGCTGACGATAAGGTCAGGCCGACGCCGTTGGATGTCGCCGTCGGTGGTCGAGCTGATAATCCGACCCATCGTGATTGCTCCGATCCGGGTGATGATGTTCCGATTGGACGGAATGCAGGCTAGAGTCGCCGGAGGTCATCCCATCATCGCCGCCGTCCGGCATCAAGGCACTTGGCATTAAGGTGATTAACTTGTCGTTGGCAGCTCGATCATCCAGCCGAACAACAACCCGCCCCGCAGCGCCCCGCTCCCCTTCCGGCCACAGCGCCGACAGGTTCAGCCCGGAGGTGCCGTCATCGTCGCTGACCGTCACTTCCACCGAACCGGATTCGAAGCCGCTGCCGGTGAGGCTGATCGTCGCACTGTCGTCGTCGGCGTCGTCATCCTGGGCGGACACGCTGCGCTACTTTTCCTGCTTGCCGCTTTGATTAAAAAAGAAAGGGGAAAAGTAGCGCA